>CAUUHH010000014.1:0-19790 GCA_963544995.1 uncultured Alphaproteobacteria bacterium
TTAGTAGTATTTAAAGCTTATTACTCATTGTAGTTTTATAATTAAGAAAAAGGACCTGATTAAAGGTCCTTTGATTTTTTAATTAGAAAGAAATTATTTTTTCTTGTTTTTCATTTCTTCTTTTATTTTTGTCTTTATACTGTTATAGGCTTTGCTGTCTTTTTTTACTATAGAGAAAACTTGGCCTACGTAGATTTTATTAGGATCCTGTATTTGTGATTTATTAGCTTCGAATAAAATTAAATATTCTGTACCACGGCCGTATTCTTTTAATGCTATGTTCCAAAGGCAATCACCTTTTTTAATCATAGTCATATCATTTTCTCCATCATAGAATACAGGAGTAAAGTTATATGCAACTCTTCTTAATACTTTACCGTTTTTTGAAAGCATATCGGCACGAATTATTTGTTTTTCGGATTTATTCATTTCGTATTTTGTTGATACAGTGAATATTCCAAATTCATTTGCAGTTGCGGTTTCTAGTAACTTGTTATTCATATATATATTAACAGTAGAATTTTTTATTGCTAACCCTTCTACTACAAAATTACCATCTTCGTTATAAGAAATTTTTGCAATACGAAGTGAACCGATGTTTTGGCCCTTTGGAGCCTTTAAAACTTTGGATTTTTTATTACCCATTAGGACAGCAACTTCATTATTTGACTTTTTAGAAACATGAAGTACAGCAGATTGTTTTGCATAGTATTTTTTACCGTTTGCAATTATGTAAAGGGATAATTTATGGTTTCCAACTTTTAATGCAGTTTTTGGAATGAATACCCATTGTCCATTTTCGTCGGATTTTTCGCTTCCTATTTTTTTACCGTTATCTTGAACATAAACAACTGTATTTTTAGGTGCAGTTCCTGCGATTACTGCCTCACCTTTTTCCATTCTTACTATATCAAAGGCAGGTAAAGTAATAGCCATTCGTTTTTTTGTAATGTTTTGTTTTGTAGACTTTTTTGTAGAGAAAAATACTATTAAACCTATTAAAGCAATTATTGCAATAACAGCACTTGCAATTTTTTGATTTTTTGTAAGCTTTATTTTAGATTTGGATTTTTTAATTTGCTCACCAACATAAAATTCAGTATCGTCTATTTTTGCAACTGGTTCATTTATTTTATTTTCAGTTAAAATAGGTTCTTTTTTTTCCATTTTATACTCCATATTTTTTCGTTTGGTGCAAAGTTAAACCTTTTTATTTTATTTGTCAAGAAAATAGTTATTTTGTCAAAAGATATATTGATTAAAAAAGCTGCCATCTAGTGGCAGCTAACAGATAATATTAACGTATTTATTAAAATGGTATTTCGTCATCTATGTCATTTGATGATACAGATGAATTATCCCAGCTTGGTTCGCTATCAGATTGGAAAGATGTGTTTTCTCCGGGCCCATTTTTATCAAGCATTATCATATATCCGGAATATCCAGATAAAACTATTTCGGTAGAGTATTTATCGGTGCCTGTATTATCCTGCCATTTTCTGGTTCTGATTTGACCCTCTATATAAACCTTTGCCCCTTTTTTAAGATATTTTTCTGCTACGTCGGCAAGGCCAGAGGAAAAAATTACTATTCTGTGCCATTCAGTTCTGTCCTTTCTTTCTCCGTTTTTATCCTTCCAGCTGTCAGAAGTTGCGATGTTAAAAGTTACTATTTTGCCGCCGTCTTGAGAATGGCGAACTTCGGGATCTGCACCAAGATTTCCAACAAGAATAACTTTATTGATAGAACCTGCCATAATATTATTTCCTTTCCATTTATTTGTTTTATATATTCTAGCTTAAGTGAATTAAAGTAATCAATAGATAAAATAAAAAACCCTATATAAGAATATAGGGTTTTAAAATTTGGTTGTTATATAAAGTCTTTACCATCGTAAGATGCAGAAGATTCAAGTTCTTCCTCGATACGGATAAGTTGATTATATTTTGCCATTCTATCGCTTCTTGATAATGAACCTGTCTTTATTTGACCTGCATTAACGGCAACTGCAATATCAGCAATGGTAGAATCTTCTGTTTCTCCAGATCTGTGTGATATAACAG
Organism: uncultured Alphaproteobacteria bacterium; assembly: GCA_963544995.1. Lineage (GTDB taxonomy): Bacteria > Pseudomonadota > Alphaproteobacteria > Rs-D84 > CACZYB01 > CACZYB01. The sequence goes on from CAUUHH010000014.1 coordinate 2,064, forward strand.
CGGTATATCCTGCCTTGTGTGCCATTTCTATTGCAGTTAATGTTTCTGTTAAGGTTCCTATTTGATTAACCTTTATAAGGATAGAATTTGCAATTCGTTTTTCGATACCCATTGCAAGTCTTTTTGGATTGGTAACGAATAGATCATCTCCAACAAGTTGTATTTTTGAACCAAGTTTTTCAGATAACATCATCCAACCTTCCCAATCATCTTCTGCCATTCCATCTTCGATAGAATAGATAGGGAATCTGTTTACTAAATCTGCGTAATATTCAATAATTTCTGCCGATGTGAAAGATTTATTTTCGCCCTTCATTTCGTATTTGCCATTTTCAAAGTATTCTGATGATGCAGCATCAAGAGCAATTTTTATATCTTTACCTGCCTCGTATCCAGCTGTTTTGATTGCTTTTACTATATAAGATAAAGCTTCCTCAGCTGTTTGAAGGTTTGGAGCGAAGCCGCCTTCGTCACCGACATTGGTATTTAGACCATTTGCCTTTAACTCTTTTTTAAGAGCGTGGAAAACTTCGGCACCCATACGAACAGCTTCTTTTATAGATTTTGCACCAACAGGAGCAATCATAAATTCTTGTATATCGATAGGGTTATCAGCGTGTTTACCACCATTTAAAATATTCATCATAGGAACAGGCAATTTGTGTGCGAATGCACCACCAATATATCTGTACAATGGAAGGCCTGATTCCTCGGCTGCTGCCTTTGCAACAGCAAGGGATACGCCAAGTATTGCATTTGCACCAAGTTTTGATTTATTTTCGGTGCCATCAAGCGCAATCATAGTTTCATCAATTTCCTTTTGATTTTCTGCTTCCATCCCAATTAATTTATCTGCAATGGTGGTGTTTACATTTGCAACTGCCTTTAGTACACCTAGACCATTGTATCTAGATTTGTCACCATCACGAAGTTCAACTGCTTCGTGTGCGCCGGTTGATGCCCCTGATGGAACGGATGCTCTACCAAAAGCGCCGCTTTCAAGAAGAACTTCTACCTCAACTGTTGGATTACCACGAGAATCAAGTATTTCACGAGCATTAATATCAACTATTGCTGTCATTTATTTTCCTTTCTTTTATTAAATTGGGTAACAGTTTATTTTGTATGTTATCTTATTGCAATAAGATTTTGAAATTTAAATATGTTTATATTTTATTTATTAGTGGAGGGTTACCAACACCTTTTGAATTGGATTTATAATTTAAGTTAGATGCATCACCAAGCCCAAGAGAACCAGCTATAGATTTTTTTGCATCAGATGATATAAAAATTGATGAATCAGCTGGATTTATTGACTCCATATTATCTTTTTTTGTTTCATTTTGTGTTTGTGAATTAGATGAGTTTTGGGGAGAAGGGATTTTCATTTCTTGGTAGCTTTTGGAAGCTTGGAATCTTGTATTTGTTTTTTCCATTTTCTTTTTTGCTTTAGGGGCAGGTGATACAGTAAATATAATATTAGTTCCATTGAATGTTGATGGTGATAACTGTATTAATGCAACGCGAAGTCCACGAATGAAGGTTAAAACAGAGCTTGCTCCACGAACAGAGGTTATTTCACTCCATCCGAATTTTGGCATTTCTTCCATGTAAAAATCATATACTCCACCAACACTGTAAGGAGCAGAGAAAACAAGTTTACCCAGCCAATTATTATCTCTGCCGAAAATTGAGGTTTTGTCGATACTCATTTCTGCACGTTCAGGTATAGGAATATCTGTAAAGTTTGAAAAAGAGTAAGGAAGATCTTGAGATGAATTACCGCTGTTTGATAATTGATTATCCATAGTGCAGGAAGAAACAAACATAGTAAATAAAATTAACAAATAATTGAATATATTTTTATGTTTTTTTAATATAGATTTCATAACAGGTCCCTCTTTCCCATAAACAAAATTTTTTTTATTGTATTATTTTTTCATATTTCTTTCAAGTTATTTTTCTTTGAGAATCGAATATTTTTAAAAAATTCTTTTAATAGCAGGCTGGATTTATTGTTTTGAATTTGGTAAATAACATTAGGAATGTATAGATTTTTTTGATTTTTATATAATTGGATTCCGTTTATTATTGCGCCACCTTTTTTATCTTCGCATCCGAAAAATACATTTTTTATTTTCGAAGTTGATATTGCTGCAGCGCACATAGGGCATGGTTCGAGAGATATAAATATGCTGCAATTTGTTAGATATTTTGAGTTTAGTTTTTTGTTTGCGAGTTGTATTGCAAGTATTTCAGCATGATTTATTGCAGAGTGTTTCGTTTCAACAGAGTTATGTGCCTTTGCAATGACTTTTTTATCCTCGGATACTATTATTGCACCTATTGGAACTTCGTTTTTTAATTTTGCCTTTATCCCCTCTTTTATCGCTAGGTTCATAAAGTAATCTATTTCTTCTTCTGAAAAATATATTTCTGTTTTACTTATTTTTAAAATTTTGTTTCCTTTGTTGAAAATTGTTTTATGCGTAATTACATATATTAAATATGTGTTTTTAACAAGTAATTTAAAAGAAAATTTATTGTTTATTTGTATTGCTTTAATTTTATCATTGTAATTATAATAAGACAAAAGTTTTATTTAAGTTTATTTTAGTAAAAAGGATTTAATATGGGATATTTAGCAAAGTTGTTTTTTGGAACAGAAAATAGTAGGCAACTTAAGAAATATCAGGCAAAAGTGTCTGAAATAAATGAGTTAGAAAGTAGTATGGAAAAACTTTCGGATAGTGATCTTAAAAATAAAACAGAAGAGTTTAAACAAAGGCTTTTAAAAGGTGAAACGTTGGATGATATTTTGGTTCATGCGTTTGCAGTTGTTAGAGAAGCAGCAAAAAGGGTTTTGGGACAAAGACATTATGATGTTCAGTTAATAGGTGGAATGGTTTTACATGATGGTAAGATTACTGAAATGAAGACAGGTGAAGGAAAGACCTTGGTTGCTACGCTTCCGATATATTTAAATGCTCTTAGTGGTAAAGGGGTTCATTTGATTACAGTTAATGACTATCTTGCGAAGCGAGATGCAGAAACTATGGGTAAAGTTTATAATTTTTTGGGCCTTTCAGTTGGATGTATTTTGAATGAGTATGATGATGAAGAAAGGCAAAAGGCGTATGCGTGTGATATAACATATGGAACGAATCATGAGTTTGGATTTGATTATCTTCGTGATAATATGGAATTTAGGAAAGAAGCTTTGGTTCAACGACCATTTAATTATGCTATAGTTGATGAGGTGGATTCTATTTTAATTGATGAAGCAAGAACTCCTCTTATTATTTCTGGTGCAGCGGAAGGAACTGCAGATGCGTATAATAAAATAAATGAATTAATACCTTTGTTAAAGCAAGAACATTATAAAATAGATGAAAAGGAAAAAAGCGCAACATTTACCGAAGCTGGTATGCAATTTATTGAAGGTATTTTATATGATAGAGGTTTGATTTATACTAGAAATTTATATGATATTTCCAATGCTACAGTTGTTCATCATTTGGATAAATGTTTGACTGCTCATAAGTTATATAAAAAAGATGTAGATTATTTGGTTAAAGATAATCAAGTTTATATAATAGATGAATTTACTGGCAGAATTATGGAAGGAAGACGTTATTCGGATGGGCTCCATCAGGCACTTGAAGCCAAAGAAGGTGTTGATGTAAGGGAAGAATCTCAGACTCTTGCAAGTATTACGTACCAGAATTATTTTAGGCTTTATCCAAAACTTGCCGGGATGACGGGAACTGCACTTACAGAAGCACAGGAATTTGATGAAATATATAAGCTTGCATGTATAGATGTCCCAACAAATTTACCAGTAAGGCGTATAGATTATAATGATGAAGTTTATTTAACAGAAGGCGAGAAATACGAAGCAATAGTAAAACTTGTAAAAGAATGTCATAGTAAAAATCAACCTGTTTTAATAGGAACAGTTTCTATCGAAAAATCAGAAAAGTTAAATAGCTTTTTAAAAGCAGAGGGAATAAAAGCTCAAGTATTGAATGCAAAATATCATGAAAAAGAAGCATATATAATAGCAGAAGCAGGGGTCCCAGGAACAATTACTATTGCAACGAATATGGCTGGTCGTGGAACAGATATACAGCTAGGTGGTAATTATGATATGCGTGTTAAGCAGGAATTGGACGGTGTTACTGATGAAAAAGAGATAGAAGAAAAGCAAAAGCAGATAAAAGAAGATATAGAAAAGAAAAAGAAGATTGCCCTTGAAGCAGGGGGTTTATATGTAATAGGTACAGAAAGACATGAATCTCGTCGTATTGATAATCAGCTTCGTGGTAGGACTGGAAGACAGGGCGATCCTGGTGCATCGAAATTCTTTTTATCTATGGAAGATGATTTGATGAGAATTTTTGGTGGAGATAGAATGAAAGGTATGCTTTCAAAAATGGGGCTTAAGAGAGGAGAGGCTATAATACATCCTTGGGTTACTCGTGCCCTTGAAAAAGCTCAGATGAAGGTGGAAGCACATAATTTTTCTATTAGAAAAAATTTATTGAAGTATGACGATATTATGAATGAACAAAGGAAGATCATTTATAATCAAAGACGAGAAATTATGTTTGCTGATGATGTGTCATCTCATATAAATGATATGGTTAATGATGTTGTTGAAGATATAGTTAATAAATATATTCCAGAACGTAGTTTGATGGATCATTGGGATTTGGATGGTTTATCTGTTTCATGTGAAGAACATTTTGGAATAAAGATGAATTTTAATGAATATATTGCAATTAATACCCTTGCAACACCGCAAGATATATTCTTTTTTGTAAGAGATGCTGTTGTTAATTTGATTTCTGAGAAAGAGAATCTTTATGGTAAAGATTCAATGGTATTTGCAAAAAAATCTATATTCTTGCAGCAGTTGGATATAGTTTGGAAGGAACATTTGGCTGCATTAGACTTTTTAAAGCAAGGAATAGGTCTTAGGGCGTATGGTCAAAGAGATCCTCTTAATGAATACAAAAGGGAAGCGTTTATTAAGTTTGAAGATAATATGATGAAAATAAAATATAAGACAGTTGAAACAGTTTGTCATATTTCTTTTGTCCCAAATGAGGATGTAACCTGTATTACAGATGATGAGGAAAATTTAGATAGTAAAAAGAAATCTGTAAAGAAGAAAATTAAAGCAGAAAAAAAACCAAAAAAAGTTGTAGAAGAAGGTAAAGATGAGTTTTCCTCTGATGTTGTTGTATCTAATGTTCCTGTAAACAAAGGTAAAGGTATTGATAGCAATATTAGTAGAAATGCACTGTGTCCTTGTGGTTCTGGGTTGAAATATAAACATTGTTGTGGAAAACTTGTTTAGTAGTATTTTGTAGTTTAATTTTATATTGAAAGGAGTTTTTGTTGAAATTTGATATAAATACTCCTGTTCCTTTTATCCATCTTCGTAATCATACAATTTATTCTGTTGCGGAAGGTATGATCGGTGTTGATAGTATGGTGGATCTGTGTAAAAAATATGAGATGCCAGCTGTTGGAATTACCGATACTAATAACATATTTGGTGGGGCAAAATTTTCTAATTATTTAACAGATAATGGAATACAAACTATTTTTGGAACACAAATAGATGTGGATTTTGGTTTGCCTTCGTCTATTTTATCTCCTTTTTGTGAGGTGGTTTTGTTGGTACAAAATGATGAAGGGTATAAAAATTTAATAAAGTTACTTTCTATTGCTCATGTTGATAAATTAGATAAAGATCCTGTTAAAATTACTTTTGATACTTTATCAGAAAATAATGCTGGTTTGATATTTTTATCTGGTGGAGTAAGAGGCGTTCTTGGTAAGTGCATTTTATATAATAATTATGATTTGGCGGATGAATATGTAAAGAAAATTAAGGATGTTTTTGGTGATAGATTTTATATAGAAATACAAAGGCATAATTTACCAGACGAACAAAATACAGAAAAAAGTTTTTTGAAATTAGCTAAAGATAATAGTGTTGGTATTGTTGCAACAAATGAAAATTATTTTTCTGAGAAAGAGATGTTTTTTGCCCATGAAGTTTTATTATGTATAAAAGAAGGTGTGGTTTATGGGCAAGCAGGTAGGCGCCGTGAAACAGATCAGCATTATTTTAAATCCTCTGATGAAATGAAAGAATTATTTAAAGATTTACCAGAAGCTTTATTTAATACTTTTATTATTGCTCTTAGATGTTCATATTTGTTTAAATCGTCTAAGCCGTTGCTTCCTCATGTTGAAAAGGGGGCAGATGAGGACGCAATGTTACGTCAAAAATCTTTGTCTGGATTAGAAAATCGTTTAAAAGAAATAGGTGTAAATAATGATACAGATAGAAAATCTTATTTTGATAGGTTGGAATATGAATTATCTGTTATTATTAAAATGGGATTTTCTGGATATTTTTTAATAGTATCTGATTTTATTGGTTGGGCAAAAAATCAAAATATTCCTGTGGGACCAGGGCGTGGGAGTGGAGCTGGCTCCGTGGTTGCGTGGAGTCTTAAGATTACGAATCTGGATCCACTTAAGTTTGGATTGCTGTTTGAAAGGTTTTTGAATCCAGAACGTGTTAATATGCCAGATTTTGATATAGATTTTTGTGAAGAAAGGCGTGCGGAAGTTATACACTATGTTAAGCAGAAATATGGTGATGATAGTGTAGGGCAGATTATTACATTTGGAAAAATAAAGGCAAAAAATGCGATAAAAGATGTTGGACGGGTTTTAGGAGTGTCATATACTAGATGTGATAATCTTTGTAAATTGATACCAAAAAAAATATCTATAGTAAAAGATGGTAAAGAAGTAGAAGTAAAGTCAGATAGTATGACTGTTTCTATGTGTATGAAATATTTACCAGATTTTTCAATGGAAGTTGATCAAGATGAAGATTTGCAACAGGTTATTAGAATTGCTATTCAGGTTGAGGGCGTTTTTAAAAATACTGGTATGCATGCCGCTGGTGTTGTTATAGGGGATAGACCAATACGTGAATTGGTTGCCCTTTATAAAACAGAAGAATCTGATTTGCCAGTAGTTCAATATGATATGAAATATATTGAGAGTACTGGTCTTATAAAATATGATTTTCTTGGCCTTAAGACTTTGACTATAATACAAAAAGCATGTGATTTAATTTATAAAACACATGGAATAAAGATAAATATAGACAATATTCCTTTGGATGATAAAAAGGTGTTTGAATTGCTTACCAGTGGAAATACATCTGCTGTATTTCAATTAGAATCTGGTGGTATGAGGGCGACTATTTTATCATTAAAACCAGATAAAATAGATGATTTGGTTGCTTTGGTTGCCTTGTTTAGACCTGGGCCTATGGATAATATCCCTCTTTATATTAGGCGAAAATTTGGTGAAAAAGTTGAATATTTGCACCCGAAAATGGAACCTATTTTAAAAGACACTTATGGTATTATGGTTTACCAGGAACAAGTTATGGAAATGGGAAAGCAACTGGCTGGATATTCACTTGGCGCGGCAGATGTCCTTCGTAGGGCAATGGGTAAAAAAGATCCGGTTGCTATGGCGAAACATAGAGATATTTTTACAGATGGTTGTTTAAAATATAGCTCTATTGATAAAGAAACCTCAACAAAAATATTTGATGCGATAGAGCAGTTTGCAAATTATGGATTTAATAAATCTCATGCTGTTTGTTATGCATTAATTGGTTATCAGACTGCTTATTTAAAAACTCATTATACTGCGGAATTTATGGCTGCGACCATGACTATGAATTTGGATAATACAGATAAATTGGTATATTTTGCAGAAAATGTTAAATCTATGGGAATTAAGATATTAAGTCCAGATATTAATAAATCATTTGAATATTTTTCTGTTGAAAATGGTAATATTAGATATTCTTTATCTGCTATAAAAGGTCTTGGAGTTAGCCTTGTTAAAGAGATAGCAGATGAAAGAGAAAAAAATGGTGATTTTATAAATATTACAGATTTTATTACTAGGCTTAATAGTAAATTGATTAATAAAAGAATGATGGAAAGTTTGATAAAAGCCGGTGCTTTTGATAAATTAGAGCCAAATAGAAATAAATTATTTGAAAATATTCCATATATAATTTCTTATTCTTCATCATGTGCAGAAGACGAAAATAATAATCAAACATCACTTTTTTCTATGGATGAAATTAATGTTAAAAGAGATGATTTTGTTTTGGCAGAGGCAGTAGATTGGTCACCATTTGTGAAATTAAATTATGAAAAGGAAGTGATAGGATTTTATGTTTCTGCACATCCTCTTGATATTTATGAAATGATGTTATCATCGATAGGTGTTTTAAAAATTTCTGATATAAATGGTATGAAGCAAGATGGTAAGGTAAAGTTTGCTGGTGTTATAGAGAATGTTAAAAAAAGAGTTTCAAAAAATGGTAAAAACTATGTGCAGGCGACAGTTAGTGATAAAACAGGAACAATTGATGTAATGTTTTTTGAAAGGAGTAGTAATAGTCAAAATATTAATCCATATGCTTTAAAATATAGAAAAGAAAGTATGGAAGAAATTCAATCTTTGGATAGAATTTTTGAGATTTTGAATTTAAATAAACCTGTTTTGATTTATTCGGATGTTAAATTTAATTCTGCGGATAATAAAGTTTCTCTTTTCGGTAATAGGTGTGAGGAACTTACATTTGATACTAAATTTAGTGGGGATTTATTTATTGATGTTTTAGATAGTAGCGCAGTATCGGCATTAAAAAAAGCGTTTGATGTTATTCCAGAAGGGCTTACCAATATACATTTGAATATAAAAGAGTGTGGTAAAGAGATTAGCATTAAATTGTTTGATAGGAAGACTATTACACTTGAAATTATGGAAATTTTGAAAAGTGTTTCAGGGATAAAGATTAGATTTTCTTAGATGATGTTTTTATAATCCTTTACAATTTATTAAAATTTATTTAGTATTGTTACTGTGTATTTATTTAGGAGGGTGCTTTGAATAAGATATTATTGTTTTTAGGTATTCTTTTTATATCTCAATCATGTGTTTCAGCAAATGGCTTGCAGAATTATTGTAAGGTTGATTGTGATAAATCAAAATCAGCATGCAGTGATGTTGTTGATAAATCGAAATCAGAATCCGATTTAAAGACGGTTAATGAGTCCTATGTTTCAAAGAAAGTTGTGACGCGTAATATTTCTGAAGCTGGAAATAAGTCTGATGGATTTAGAATAGAGCTTATGGATGAAAAAGAATCTGATTCAATAAATTTGAAAATGTCTGGTTTTAATAAAATGGTGGATCAGATATTTGAAAATGGTAAAAAAATTCATGATAGTGTAATGAAAGATTTGGATAAATTTGAAAAAGATGATGATAGCTTTTCCATAACTATTCCTGAAATAAAGCTTCCTAGTTTTAGTTTTGATTTAAAAACAGATGTTGATGAAACAAAAGTGTTTGATATCGGATCAATAAAAAATGAAAAAATTTATTTGTATTGGGTTTATGATGATAGAGATGACAAAAGGGTTTCTGATAGAGAGAATGAACTGTTGATAAAGGATAAAGTTAAACAAATATTGTCTGTTAATTCTAATAAAATAGTGAGTGATCCATCTGATGCGACTGCAATTATTTCTCTTGAATTAAAGGAGGATGATAAAAAGTTGGATGATGGGAAGATTGATTATTCTGCAAAGTTTATTTTAAAATTTTCAAAAGGTAAAAATAAAAGATCTTTTTCAAGTAGCTCAAAGGTTGTTACAGCTGATTTGCAAAAAGATAGAAACGAATTTAAAAATCGTGTTTATAAACAATTAGAAAAAGAATTAAATAAGAAAGGAAAAAAATAAAAATGAGAAATTTTGAAAAATTATTATTAGTTGGTGTTTTTTTTGTTAGTGCGTGTACTCCATCCCTTAAAACCACTAGGGTTTCTGTAGATAAGGGGGATGAATTGGGGTCAACAGTTACGGATGAATGGGTGAAAAAAGATACTGTTATCGCAGTAGATGAGATGATAAAAAAGATGGGTAGTCATAAGGGACTTCAAAAATATTTGAATAAAGCATCTAAGGTTCCTGTTTTATTTGTTGGTGAGGTTCAAAATAATACTCCAGAACCATATCTTCCTATAAAAGATTTTAATGATAAACTGCTTTCTAAATTATTAGAAAATGGTGATTTTAGAGTGGTTGACAATGTAAAACGTGGAGCAATTTTAAAAGAGTTAGTATATCAAAATGGTGGAATTGTAGATCCAAATCAAGCAAAGAAAATAGGGAAGCAGACTGGTGCAGATATTGCGATTTTTGGAAGTATAAGTATGGCACCTAAAACTTTGGAAGGTAGGACTGTTAAAGAATATTCCGTTAATTTAAGGATGACAGAACTTGAAACAAGTGATGTCATTTGGATGGGTAGTTATGATTTAAGTAAGTATTCGAAGAGATCTGGCTCTAAATGGTAGTTGACTATTTACCATATCTGATTTAGGAGATGGTTTGGTGCGGATTTTTCAAATTAATCATTTTTTGGTTTTGCTTTTTGGTGTAATACTTTCTTCGTGTGCTTCGCAGAATAGAGATTTACACCAGAAGCTTGTTTCTGATATTGCAAATAAAAATTTAAAAGAAGCGATTAAAGTTGTTGAGAGTAAGGATTTTTATGGTGATAAGAATTCTAGATTGTTGGCAGAAATAGAAAAGGGTAGTGTTTATTATAGAGCAAAGCGTAATTTGGATGCAGAAAAATCGTTTGGTAAAGCGGATAGTATATCAAAAGAATTATTTACGAAAAGTGTAAAATCGAAGATTTTAAGTGCTTTTAATGATAAAAATTCTGTTTTTGATGGTAGAGATTATGAACTTTCTTATTTAAAGTTTTATAGAGCAATTAATAATTATAATTTATTTGTTAATGGTAAGGCGAATCTTTCTAATTATTCTAGTTTAAATTTAGCAAAAAATAATTTAGAGGAGCAGCATGATTTATTTAGGCAGTTATCGATAAAGAATCATGGTAAACCAGTTTATAAATATGATTTATTATCTAATTTGTTTGCTGCATTTTTATATGAGCAAGATGATACTCCTGAAAATAGGCAGATTGCCCTTAGTCTGTATAAAGAAATAAAAAGAGAATTTTTTTATAATTATAATATTTATCCTGCATTTAATTTAAAAAGTAATGAATTTATTAAAAACTATTCTGATTTTTCCAATATGGATTTAAATAGTATAAAAAGTAGGTTTGTAGAGCGGACCGGATTTACAAGAAATTTACTTTTATATGTAGATAATAAAATAAAGAATTTGTCTGAATTTAAAAAAGATAATACTTTTTTTATTATTAAAGAAGGTTTAGTGGCAGAAAAAAAAGCAAAACAATACAATTTTGGATTTAGTTTAGATAAGCTTATGAAATTGTCTTATTTTGCGAGTTTTTTATCTCAAAATAGGGAGGTAGATAAATTATTTGTTTCGAGTTTTATTTATAATAATTTGATGGATAGTTTTGAATATGAATTACCGTTTATAAATAAAAAAAATGTTAAAAATTTGTCTGTAGAATTGATGGATAGTTCTGGTAAAATTTATAATGTTCCGCTGGTTCTTGCCGCACCAATTTCTGATTTTGCATATAATGATATTTACTATAGTTTGGATGATGAAAAGGCAGCTTTGATTTCTAGGTTAGTTGTAGAATATTTAGGTGCTGCGTTCGCTGCATATAAGATATATGAAGCTTCGAATAATGGTGGTGCTTTTGGGAATGTGTTTGCGATTATGTCTGCTGTTTCTTCGTTTAAGCTTGCTGCAAAATTAATAAAAGAATCTAACAAAGTTGATTTAAGACAGTGGAAAACTTTGCCAAATGCGATATATGTTTCAAGTTATAATTTTCCGGTTAAAAGTAATTATAATTTAAAGATTTATGATAAAGATAACAATCAGATTTTAAAATCTGTTCCTATTTCAATAGATGATAAAAATCATAATTTTATAGATATAGATTTATAATTACCTTATTTCAAAAATAGGAATATTAAATATTAAATAAACTTTCTTATGTAGATAAGTTTTTTTTGTTATTAGTGGTATTCCAAATATTTTGAAATGTATCTTATTTATATAATTGTCTTGTTTTGGTTCTATATTATATCTTTTCAGTATTTCTGCTTTTAATTCTCTGGAATATTGTTTATCTGTTTTTCGTTTTTGTTTATAACTTTTTTTATTTAATGAAGAATCTTTATTATATCTGTAAAAATATTGTGTATTAGGAATGGTAATAATTTTATTTGCAAGTAAAGCAAGTTTGGTTGTAAATTCAACATCCTCCATTATTCTATTTTCTGGATATTTAATATTATTTTTGGTTATTAGTTCTTTTTTTATTAAATATAACCAAGAAAATTGATAGTATAAAAGAAAAGTTCTTTCTAGTTTATCGTGTTTTGATGTATAACAATTAATATTTTCGAATTTTACGGATAGTTGAGGATGTTTTTCGAAATAGAATCCAGCGAGTAACATATCAGCATCAGTAATTGTGCCAGAACTTATAATATTTTCATAATAATTTAGAGGTATAAAATCATCGCTATCCATAAAATGTAAGTAGTCACCAGTTGCTATTTTTATCCCATTATTTCTTGCTACAGATTGCCCTTTATTTTCTTGGTTTATGATTTTTATTCGTTTATCAATTTTTTTATATTTGTTACATATTTCAAGTGAACTGTCGGTGGAACCATCATTTATTATTATAATTTCTAAATTTTTATATGTTTGATTTATAATGCTGGCTAAGCAAGTTTCTAGGTATTTTTCTGTATTATATACTGGGATTATTACTGAAATTTTAGGTTGCATATTTTTACCTTTTAAAAATTTTTTGTATTTTATTTCATTATAATTTAATATCAAGGTTATTTTATTGATAGGAAAATTTTATGATTAAAAGTTATGGAGATTTATTAAAGGTGTGTCCCAATATAAATTCTGATATTAAAAAAGTTATTGATAAATATTGCATACATATAACTGATTATTATTTATCGTTATTTGATATAAATAATCCTGATGATCCGTTATATAAAGTTGTAATGCCTGTTAAAGATGAACTATGTGATAAGGAAGATGAATTACTTGATCCAATAGGGGATGATAGTAAAATTTTTGACACATTAAAAACATCTATGCTGGTGCATAGGTATAGTGATAGAGTTTTATTTTTAACAACTGATAGATGTATGGCAAGATGTAGATATTGTTTTAGGAAAAGCCGGCTTTTTTGTAACAAAAATGATTTTGATGAGGAAGAATTTAATAAATCTTTGGAGTATATAAAAAATCATAAAGAAATTAGTGAAGTGATACTGTCAGGAGGGGATCCTCTTTGCATGGGAAGGGAATATTTTTATAACATTTTTGATTATATTATTTCTAATTGTCCTCATATAAAAGGGGTTAGAATTCATACCAGAGCACCAGTTTATAATCCATATATTTTGACGGATGATTTGGTTAATTTTTTAAATAATGTTAATGAAAAATTAGTTGTAGTATTGATGCTGCATATTGTGCATGCAAGAGAAGTTACAGATGTTTTGAGAACTTATTTAAATAAATTAAAATTGTTGAAATTTAATCAAACACCAATTTTAAAAGGAGTTAATGCCACTGTTCCAGATTTAATAGATTTAAGTTGGTCTTTGGTTAGGGTCGGAATAATTCCTCATTATTTGCATTATTTAGATAAAGCAAAAGGGACAAGTCATTTTAGAATATCAATTGATGAAGCAAGAAATTTGGTTTTACAATTGCAGGGCCATTTGAGTGGTCATTTGATCCCTAAATTGATTTTGGATGTTCCAGATGGTATGGGAAAAATTTGGTTAAATCCGTCTTTTATTTTAGATGAAATTTATGATGATGAGAAGCATACCTTAAAAATAAAATCGACTCATTCTGATAAAACATATAATTATATTGAAAAATTGAGTGATAATATAAATATTGACTAAAAATATGTTTTGTTTTATCCTTTGTTCCCACAATGTGTAAATTACATGGGTATGCGTGTATTTTATATTTCGTTTAATCATACAAGTCCGAATTTTTAATTTTATTTAAAATGTAGGCCAACATCTAAAGTAAAAATATGAAAATTAAGAAAACTATTTTTGATACAGATGCAGAATTATTCTCAACTGGCGAAGATTTCGCAGAATTGTTTAACAACTCTATTGCTAGTACCTCTAAAATGGAAGGCTATAATACAAAAGGAACTGTTATAGCAATAGAAAAAGATTTTGTGATAGTAAATGTGGGCTCAAAATCTGAGGGTAGAGTTGATATACATGAATTTAGAAATGAAGAAGTAAAAGTAGGTGATATAATAGATGTCTATGTGGAAAGATATGAAGGTAGAGATGGCCTTTTGATCGCATCCAGAGAAAGAGCAAGAAAAGAAGAAAGATGGACAGATCTTGAAAAACAGGTTGCAGATGGTAAAGTCGTTTCAGGTCAGATAATAGACAGAGTTAGAGGTGGATTTACCGTTGATTTGAATGGTGTTAATGCGTTTATGCCATCGTCTCAATTAAGTATTGCTCCGGTTAAAGATTTTAATTCTATTATAAATAAGCCTATGGAATTTAAGATTATAAAGATGGATAGAGCTAGATCTAATCTTATAGTATCTCATAGAGCTATATTAGAAGGTGATAGGGCAGAAAAAAGAGATGAGATAATAAAGAATATGAAAATTGGTGATGTTATGGAAGGTGTTATTAAAAACATTACTGATTATGGTATATTTATAGATCTTGGCGGTATTGATGGATTATTGCATATTACTGATATTTCTTGGAAGAGGGTTACAAATCCAGCCGAACTATTCGAGATAGGTCAAAAGGTAAAAGTAAAAGTTATTAATTTTGATAGGGAAAGTGCTAGGGTATCACTTGGTATGAAACAATTAGAAAGTGATCCATGGGTAAATATTGGTAAGTTTGCTGTTGGTAATATTTATAAAGGAACAGTTTCAAATTTAACGGATTATGGTGTGTTTGTTGATTTGGATGCCGGTATTGAAGGTTTGGTTCATGTGTCAGAACTTTCATGGACAAAGAAAAATGTTCATCCATCAAAAGTAGTATCAGTTGGTGATAATGTTGATGTTATGGTATTAGAGATAGATAATGATAAACGTAGAATTTCTCTTGGTATTAAACAATGTCAGAATAATCCTTGGATTGCTTTTGCAGAACATCATAATGTAGGTGATATAGTTGAAGGTGAGATAAAGAATATTACAGAATTTGGTATGTTTGTTAATATAGAGGGTGATTTGGATGGTATGGTTCATTTATCCGATATAGATTGGGATAAAATACCAGATGAAGCAGTAAAAGATTATTCAAAGGGTCAGGTTGTTAAAGCGAAGATCCTTGAAATAGATGCAGATAAAGAAAGAATCTCTCTTGGTATTAAGCAACTGGTTGAAGAAAGAGTTAATTCATCATTAGATAAATTTAAACGTGGTGATATTACAACCTGTGTTGTAAAAGAAATAAATGATGATGGAGTAAAGGTTGATGTTAATGGTGTTCCAGGCTTTATTAAGACATCTGATCTTTCAAAAATAAAATCAGAACAAAGACCTGATAGGTTTGCTGTTGATGAAAAGGTGGATGCAAAAATTATCGCAATAGATAACAGGACTATGCAACTTACCCTATCAATCAGGGCGTATGAAATAGAAGAAGAAAAGAAGATAATGAAAGAATATGGTTCAACAGATACAGGAGCTTTACTTGGTGATATACTTGGTGCATCAATTAAAGAAGCGGAAAAGAAATCAGCAAAGTAGTTGTTGAGTGGTATTTTACTAGTATAAGGGCGCTGTTGTTTGGCGCCTTTTTTTGTGTGAATAATTTCGTTTGTGTATTAATGTAAATTTAGTGTTGTATTAAATATTTATTAATAGGATAGATAGTTTTGGAGTTTTATTTTTGATTTAAATTATGTTTTTAAAAGTTTTGGGAAAAGGAGGAGTTGATAACCCATTTTAAGTTATTAGGCTGCTTTCTTCCGAACCTGACCTGGTGATAATTTAAATATGCCTATCAATCCTCACCCTTTATTCTATAGATATTTTTTTTGAAATCAAGTTTTGAATAATTTTAACAAAAATACTGTTGTATATGTTTGTAATTTATGATATTATCTCCTGTGTTTTATTTTTAATTAATAGTTCTTGGGAGGAATACATGATAAAGAACAAAAATCGAACGGGGGGGGGTAAATCTTTCCTTAAATATAAAATCGGTTAAATCTAGTTCTAGGTTTTATTTTTTGTTCTTTTTATGTTTTTTATCTTTTCCTGTTTTTTCTGATGTCGTTGATATAGAATCTTATGCAATGACAGATTACTCTGCTGCTGCAATAGTTGATAGGTCTTTAAAAGAACCTATGTTTAATGATGATAATTATTTTTCCAAAAAATCATCTGAATATAAAGAAAATCTATCAAGATTAGATGAACTTTATTATTATTTACAAGCGTTAAATAATGTAGTTCCAGATTTTCCTAAGTTGGATATTTTAGGTTGGAATAAAATGAAAACTTTAAATAAAGTTAAAGCTTTAAAAAATTGGTTAAATAATTTAAAATTAGAATATAGAGAAATTCTTGGAAGTGCTGTATTTAATACAGATAAAACCAGAATTAATTTTGAGCTTAATAAAGTTTATGATGAATTTGATGAAAAAGTAAAAGATTTAAAAGTTGAAAAGAAAAGTAAGATTCTTAAAACTTTATCTGGAGAAAATGTTAATGTAGAACAAGAAATTTATAATTCCAAAGATGGAAAAGTTTATAAAAAAACAACTTATAATCTTCCTGGTGGTAAGAGAGTTTTTTTAGAAGAAAATAATCAAATTTTTGATAAAAATCATGAAATTCGATATAATTCTGAGGGTATGCCATATTTATCTTATAAACATAATCCTATTAAAATTCCTGAAGGTTATGTAGTTGCTAGAGATAGATCAGAACATTTAAAAGATAAAGGAAAACATATATTAGTTCCATTGAATGATAAGTTGAGGCCAGCTGGAACATCTTTAGTTAATGATAATAGAGGTGGATATGTGTTTAAGTCTTCGGGTAAAGATGATTATAATGAAAATGGAACTTTAAAATTAAAACCAGATATTAATTTAACACGTGTTACAGAGGTTCTTGATAATTATAGACAGTTTAATACAAAACAAATGCAAGAAATAAATGAAGTTACTTATTATAATGCTGCTAGTACAGATTTAGATAAATTAGATTTAGAAGGACCAAAAATAACAGGTGGTGTAACTTTTGGGTTTGAATCTATTGGTACTATTGGAAATTCTAGAAAAAATGTTGGGGAGAAAGAATCAGAACAATATTATGACAATGAATTAATAAATAGATCTAAATAATGGAAGGTTGTATTATGAAAAAAATTTTAGTTTTAAGTTTGATATTAAATACAGTTTATCCTGATTTTGTGATGGCTGTGTCTTATAGTAAGAAAAATAATAGTTCTAGTAACAATTTTGGTTCATTATTTAAAAATGAAGAAAATTTTAAGAAAGAGGTAATAAAAGGCTTAGATAATAAATTATTAAAAGCAATAGATGAAGTTAAAAATAG
>CAUUHH010000015.1:0-19423 GCA_963544995.1 uncultured Alphaproteobacteria bacterium
TAATTCATCAGTTCCAGAAGCATCTTGGGAATCCTGTCCTAAATCAGAAATATCACCACTTTCTTCTGGTATAGTTGGTAATTCATCAGTTTCAGAAGCATCTTGGAAATCCTGTCCTAAATCAAAAATATCACCATCTTCATCTAGAATGCCTTTACTAACACTTTCTTCTGGCATAGTTTGTAATTCATCAGTTTCAGAAGCATCTTGGGAATCCTGTTCTAAATCAAAAATATCAACATCTTCATCTGGAACGCCTTTACTAACACTTTCTTCTGGCATAGTTTGTAATTCATCAGTTTCAGAAGCATCTTGGGAACCCTGTTCTAAATCAAAAATATCAACATCTTCATCTAGAACGCCTTCACTTGCAGTATCATAAAGACCACTATCTTTCATCTCTTCTTTAAGTTCTTCAATACGCTTTTGTTGTTCTATATAGTCTTGTTGTTGATCTTGAATATTATTTTTATCATTAGCCATCTTCAAACTCCTTATTTTTCATTTAATTGACAGAATATTAATATATTATTTTTTTTTGTCAAGAAATTTTATACAAATAATATTGTAACATTTTTATTGACTATTAGAAATAATAAAGTTACACTGTTCTATATTTGTTCCATGATGATTTCTAATAATAAAGTTTATCGAAATACAGGTAAAACCTAGCTTTAACAGCTGTAAAAGAAATATTTTAAATAGAACAAGAAAACAATCATGAAATTAATTATTAAATATAAAGGAGGGGAATAAATGATAGTAAATTTAAAAGAAAATAATATAAATTATGCGAAAAAAAGCATTAATTTAGACAGAAATAATAAAAATTTATTTTGCGATTCTGTAACACCAGTATCCAATGGTCATTTATACAGCTGCTATAACGATGAAATCCTTTCAAAAACTTACAAAACTTATAATAATTATATAGATATATCAGAAAAGGTTAATAATTATAACGAATACGGAGAAAAATTATTCGATACAGTCGAAGATGTGTGGTTCTGGTTCGTAAAATACGAAATGGATAAAGAAAATTACGAATTTTATAAACCCAGAAAAATTAGTGGGGTAGAAAGACCATGTTTCTTAGACGATATTCATATAATAGTTTCAAGATTATATCTGTCAGGCAAAATTACAAAGACCGAATTACATGTAATGTTTAAATACGGCAAACTGCAACGTAGCCCAGATAAATATTATGAATGCGAGGAAACAGAATTAAAATTATGGCAAAGCGGCATGGATAAACTTAAAACTCCTCTAATACAAAAAGGCATAGTAGTTACAAAAATAGAAAAAAAGTAATTACAAACAATAATTAATTAAACAGGCACAATAAAAAAACTTTACTGTGCCTTTATTTATATAAAGATATAAAAGTAAATATTATTTATTAACATTCTTTGATTTTGGTGTTGCATCATATTCTGCAACATTTTCACATACACGAAGGGGCTTTTGCTCTAACCCAGGTCTCCTCGCTGTTCGAAACCATTCTGCATCTAATTCTGGGATATCAGAAAAATCTATGTTGTCATTTTCCACATCCCGCCTAACCCTGTCCCAATCTGTATTACTTGGTGTAGTCTTTGCCATCAATTCCTCTAATGTATACCTAACTATCTTACCCATAATATTATCCTTATATTTAATTTATATGCTAAAAATAGCGGTTTCTTCCATAATATTCATTTCTTTATTTTTTACTTGCTGGTCTAAATGAAATAATTCTGGTTACCCCATTTCTATCTGTATGACAAACAGATGTCAAAAGTTTATCATCTTTCATTCCAACTGTAATAATCCTAATTTCTCCATAATCTTTTCTAATATCTATTTTTTCATACTTATTTTCATCCATAAAAACCTGTTTTGCATCATAAAAATCCAAACCATGTTTTTTAAGGTTACTTTGTCTTTTATCTTCATCCCATTCAAATAACATAATTACCTCTGCATCATTATATATTATATAATTAAATAGTCAATTACAGTCTAGCTATACAATTAAAAACCTTATTTACAATTATTTTTAGCATGTTATGATAAGGCAGCAAGGAACATTACATGCACCTGTAGCTCAGTTGAATAGAGCAGTGGCTTCCGGAGCCAAAGGTCATAGGTTTAAGTCCTATCAGGTGCACCAAAAAAAAGTTATATAATTAAAAAATGTAGTTTCAAATTAACACCAAGATGAAATTCCAATTCTATCCTAGAACAAGCCTTTATACCTGCCGGCGTTTCGTGGTGTGCCAGATATTCTTAAAAAATATCTGCTGTCATAAAGGGCGGAACCGCGGGCATCACTGGCGCATTTATAAAATACATTTCTTTCAGAAATATTTCTACAATCCACATAAACACCTTCACCTATTACATCCTCTAATACTACACGTTTGGTTGCTATATTAATTAATACTTCTGCAATAGATAAAATTACAACACCTACCACTAACATGATAACTTTATTCCATTGCATGTCACCACCATAGGCCGCCTGAACCAAAATCCACATAATCATAAAAACTGCACCAGTATAAAGAAGTGGCCTAATCTGCTTAAACAATTTTTCAAGAGCTTTTACAAACTTTTCAAACGGACCTAAATCCGCCTCGGTTGACCTGACATTACTAATGGGGCAATATGCCTCTAATACAGAACGCCTGGATGGTGCCCGATTAAGCCGTTTAGGACATAACTTTTCTATACGATTTTCCATATCTTCAGTAAATCTAAAGGTATTACCAGCATTTCTGTTTCTACGTGTTGTCCTACTACGGTTCCTTTGTGCATAGGTATCAGAAAAAACAGCAGAAAACATGAAAACCACAACAAAAAACAAAAATATTTTTTTTATATTCATATAATAAACCTTTGGATATATAAAAGTATTATAAATCAAACAGCCCATCTTTTGAAGTATTTATTTTATTATTATCAAAATCTGCATTTTCTACGTGCTGCTCTAATAATTCAATTGTATCATCCATCATTTCACCAGGCAAAGATTTCGTTGTAATTGCACCATAACTTTTCATCTGTCCTGCGATGGAAATTGCACTTCCCCTTCCTGTTTTCAGTTGAGCAATTGCCTTATCATACGCAGTTTTTGCCGAATTTATACCTTTATCTATAAGTTGCATATTATCAACAAATCCAACCAGTTTGTCATATAATTGTCCAGCTTTTTTCGCAATCTTACCTGCATTTTCATTTTGTTTTTCTATATTCCACAAATTTTTTACAGTACGAAGTATTGGCAGTATCGACGATGGAGTAGTAATTGCAATATTACTTTTATACGCATTTTCATATATATCAGAGTTTATTTTTAATGCCTCTATATACGCCTGTTCATTCGGAATAAACATAAATACGAAATCCAAATTATTACCATCCAAATAGCTTTGATAATTTTTTGTGGCTAGTTCCTTTATATGATTTTTAATGGATATTACATGCTTTTCCAAAAATTCCTTTGCAAGATCGGGATCATCTGTTTTCACATAATCAATATAACTGGAAATAGATACCTTGGAATCAACAATCATCTTTTTACCATCTGGCATAAATATTATACAATCGGGACGAAGGTTTTCATCATTTTCTCCCTTAATATTATACTGCATTTTGTAATCTCTGCCTTCCAAAAAACCTGCCATATCCAAAATATTTTTCAGTATATTTTCACCCCAATCCCCCTGAATTTTGCTGTTACCTTTCAAAGCTTTTAATAAATCATTTGTATTTTGATTAAGGTTATAATTTATGTTTTTAAGGTCATCTATCTCTTTTTTTAAATATCCCTTATCCTCATTATTTAATCTGTTGGTATTTTCTATTAATGTTTTAAAATCAAAAATATCTTTTTTAAACGGAGCAATAATATTATTAATACCATCTTTTTGTTTTTGTTCTAAATCTGCCTGTTGTGTTTTAAGGACACGATTTGAAATATTTTCAAATTTTTCCTCTAAACTTTTCTGCATATTTTCAAAAATATTTGCTGCATTTTTTATATTTTCCTCGCGAATAGTGATAAGCCTGGTATTTTCTTTTTCAAGATTAAATTTTTCCTTTTCAAGGTTGGAATTTTTCTCTCTAATATTATTTATATCACGCATAAAATATTGCTTCGCTGCAATAAACCCCACCACAAGACCAAAGGCAAGAGTTATCAAAATAGTTGTTATTTCCATTTTTTACCCTTATACTGAAAAATACTCAGAAAAATATAACACATACTAAATTTAAATGGAATAAATAATATGCAAAACGAAAGCAAATTACTGAAAATAGTATTAGAACCAGATCCAATTTTACACAAGGTATGTAATCCGGTTGAACATATTGACGATATTACAAAGGATCAGTTAAGACAGATGACAGAAATTATGTCAAAATTGGATTGTATAGGACTGGCTGCACCACAGGTTGGATTATTAAAACGTATGATAGTAATTGATGTAGAAACCATTGCAATAGAGGATAAATTACCAAAACCACCACAAAAATATTTAAAATTAATAAATCCAGAAATATTAAAAATGTCACCTGATACCTCGGTAAGGGAGGAAGGTTGTCTGTCATTGCCAAGTTTGTATTACAAAATAGAACGCGCCAATAGTATAGAACTGAAATACCTAAACGAACAGGGCGAAGAAATAAATATATCTGCAGATGGCTTACTTGCCAGATGTATAGAGCATGAAATAGACCACCTAAATGGTAAGGTATTACTTGACTACATCAGCCCCCTTAAAAAGAAATTTGCAATAAAAAAATTAATAAAGATAAAAGGGTAGGGCGTTTATATTTTGGTATTTATGCATAACACATAATCATTACAAAATGCAACAATTTCACAGAAAGGCAAGGTTAAATAAATGGATAAAAATTTAAACATAGTTTTTATGGGAACACCAAAATTTTCTGTGCCGGTTTTAGAAAACCTGTATAATAATTATAACGTAATTGCAGTTTATACCAAAATGCCAAAGGAAGTTGGCAGGCATAAAATCCTTACAAAATCAGATGTGCATCAACGGGCCGAGGAACTACGAATACAGGTTATAACTCCGAAAAATTTTAAAAATATGGATGATGTAACAACCCTTAAAAACCTTAACCCGGATATGATAGTTGTTGCCGCCTATGGCATAATTTTACCACAAAGCGTTCTTGATGTTCCAAGGCTTGGTTGCATCAATATTCATGCATCATTATTACCATTACTTCGCGGCGCCAACCCGATACAAAGAGCTATATTAAACGGTCACAAAAAAACCGGTATCACAATAATGAAAATGGACGCCGGAATGGATACTGGTGATATGTTAATAAAGGACGAAATAGAAATAAATGATGATATAACCTATGGAAATTTATCAAATAAGTTAAGTAAAATAGGGTCAGATCTAATAATAAAATATATAGATAACAGAGATAATATTACCCCAGAAAAGCAACCAGATAACTTTACTATTGCACCAAAATTATCAAAGGATGAGGAAAAAATTAACTGGCATGAAACAGCAACAAATATACATAATAAAATTCGTGCATTAAATCCATCTTCCTATGCAATATGCCGCCATAAACAAACAGAGTTAAAAGTTATAAATAGTAGTATAGATAAAAACAAATTTAATATGACTGATAATATTGATATGGTAAATAAAGCGGCAGGAACAGTCATATCAGCAAATAAAACAGGAATATATATTTTATGCGGAGATAAAAATATTATCCAAATAAAAACCGTACAAAAAATTGGTGGTAAAATTATGGAGGTACGGGACTTTTTAAACGGTTACAAAATTAATGCCGGTGATATATTTGAATAGGCATAGGAAAATATAATAATGGTAAAATACAGGTTAAATATTGAATATGTCGGAACAAAATATAATGGATGGCAAAAACAAGAAAATGGCGAGGATAATTCCATACAAACAGCCCTTGAAAATGCTATATTTAAATTTTGTGGTGAACATGTGTTTGCATATTCCTGTGGCAGAACCGATGCAGGCGTACATGCAATTTCTATGCCAGTTCATATAGAAACCAAAGGTGATTATTGCCATTATAAAATGTTAATGGCGGTAAATTTCCACTTAAAATATAATGGTGATGATATTTCAGTATTAAGTATTAACAGGGAAAACGAAGATTTCCATGCAAGGTTTTCTTGTAAACAAAGACATTATGTTTATAAAATATTTAACAGATCCACCAGATCAGTGATAAAATCATCAAGCCTTTGGTGGTGGGTATATAAACCATTAAACATAGAAAAAATGATGGAAGCCGCAAATTTGTTACTGGGAACTCACGATTTTTCGACATTCCGTGCATCCGGATGCCAGGCAAAATCACCAATAAAAACAATAAACAGCATCAAAATTGAAAAAATTCCAAACAGTGATGAAATACATTTTTATATTTCTGCACCATCATTTTTATACCACCAGGTCAGAAATATTGTTGGTTCCCTAGTATTGGTTGGTAAGGGTAATTGGAGCATAGAAGATTTCAAAACTGCATTTGATGCAAAGGACAGAACCAAGGGAGGTTCCACCGCGCCAGCATCCGGCCTATATTTTTTAGATGCAGATTATTAACATAAAATAAAGATTAAACAGATTTTAATTTTTTAATCAAGGTTCCCATATTTTTACTGGATAACATAAAGCTACCTATCGCAAAACTGTTGGCATTACTTTGTTTTGTTTTATACAGGGTTTCAAGGTTTATTCCACCATCAACCTGAATTAAAATATCTTCTTTACCAAATTTTGTCGCAATACGCCTTACATCAGAAATTTTACACAGCATATCATAATTAAATTTTTGTCCACCAAATCCGGCATTAACCGTCATAACCATAACCCCATTTATATATGGTAAAAATTTTTTAATCTTGCTGGCAGACGATTTAATATTTAAAACCACACCACACCAAATACCAAGATTAAATAATTTTTTTATTGATTTTAACGCATTCTTACTTTCAACATGTATCCAAATTTTATCTGCCCCTGCATCAATAAAATTTTGTATATAGGGCATGGGGTCAATAATCATCAAATGCACATCAAATAATTTATTTGTATGTGGCCTGAGATTTTTGATAAAACTGGGTGAAAATGGAGATATATTAGGAACCAAGACTCCATCCATAACATCCAAATGCAAATAATCACAATCAGTTTTATTTATATCATTAATGATTTTTAAAATATTGTATAAATCAAACGATAACAAAGAAATTCCAACAAAATTTTTATCAATATTTTTCATAATGATACTAACCTTATAAAATATTATCCCGCTGGTTTAAATATTCTTTTAAACATAGCACGCGTTTCACTGCCATCAGATGAATTTATCATTTCATCTTTTTTATTTACAGTTTCACTTTTTATTTCGGTATTTTTTACATTTACCAAAATTTGTGTATCAAACACAGGCGTATCAGTTGATATTATAACTATTTTATATTCTGCAACCTTCTTAAGGTATAAAACAAGTTTATCTTTATAAGTTTCACTTAAATCATTAAACGGCCTATCAAGTAATATTACATGCGGGTTGCCAACCATTATCCTGGTAAGGTTTAATAGCTTTAATTCCTCCTGCGTTAATAAATCAGTTTTGCTGTTTATAATAGTATTATATCCATTAGGAAGTTTTGATACTACCTCATCAAAACCTAGTATTCGACTGGCATCTTTGTAATCCAAAAATCCATTAAATTTTTTATCCATCATACTTTGCGGTAATAAAAAGTTTAAATTTTCTTTAACTGTTCCATCCATAACAAACGACGATGCTGGTAAATAATGGATAAAGTCTTTAATACTGTCTCGTTTCACCTCTGCTATATCATAAGTATCAAATTTTATATTACCACTTACCACTTCATTGCTTCCAAACAAAGCTTTTAATATGATACTTCCTTCGAAACTGTTTTTTGCATTTAATATATACGGCATACCATCTGTAAAATTAAAATTGGCATCTTTTAAAATTGCATTATTCCTATTATCATTTAATGTCACATTATCAAAGGTTAAATTACCATTTACTATTTCTGTTATTTGTAAGGTTTTAAGGTTTTCAACTTGTTCTGCCATTAATATTGATATACGTTCACTGGACCGCATAAAATTAAAATATTGCGGTAAATATTCTACAAAGTTATTTATCAAATAAAAACTTTTCGAAAATAAAATAACACAGGCAATAATATTTCCTATTGCCAGACCGCCAGATTTATAAAGAGAAATCCCAACAAAAGAAATTATACTAACCCCAATAAAATAAAGGATGAAATTAAGTACTATAAATAAATCAAGATAGTAATTACGACTGTAGGTATTTTCTATTACATTATGTTGATAATCATTCCACATAGTCATAATTTTTTGTGAAACATTAACTGTTTTGAAATTTGACAAATCATTAATAGTGTTAACAACCAAATCATTTCTGGCCGCAACGGAAAATTTTTCCCTTTCATCTTCGCGTGATACTAAATATTTTGCAGCAATTAGCAAAGTAATATATAAAATTAAAATCAAAATAAGTATAAAGAAATATTTTCCAAGTAAGAACGATGCGAATGTCATAAACAAAATTACAAACGGAATATCAAACACATTTACAATATAGGCCCCAGATAATCCCTGTCTGATGGTATCAATATCTGCAAATAATAAATGCCAAAAAGTATGGCCTTTTTTTTCCATTGCTTTGATAGGCATCTTAAATATTTTTTTAAATACCTCATCACAAATTACACTGTCTATACTACGAATAACGAAATTAACAACATCATTTCTGATATAACGAAGTATAAAGTTTGCAAATATGATAAGGAATATTGCTAAAATCGCAACACCAGCAGAATTAACAAATTTTAAATTAAAATTATTATTTAAAAATAATAAAATTAAAACAGGAATTGCCACATTTAATAAATTTATGAAAAACGATATTGCAAAAATCCTTGATATATATTTTTTAAACGGATGCAAAATATATGATATATCATAGCCACCATTATTATAATATGCATCTATAACATTCTTTTTCGTATTTTTTGTGTTTTTTATATTATTATCCATCATTAAACCCTAAATTTAAGAAAAATTATCATCAACAAACCTTTGCCACATATCACGAATTTTATCCATAAATTTCATACTTCTTGGCTTTAAAAATTTTGCAAAAGTTTTTTCCTTTATAAAATCATCAAAATAAATAAATGTTCCTATTATTACAGAATATATTTCATCTCTGTAATCTGCAGGAATTTGTGCAGGTATAATTGGTTTTGCAATCCTAACTGGTTTATTAAGTATAGATTCAAAAACATCTTTTACGCCCATCATCTTTGCCCCGCCACCAGTAATAATAATCCTTTTTATATGGGACAAAAATTTTTCACCCAGCATAGATTTTATTTCAGATGCAATTTTACATATTGCAGAACTGGTAACAGAAAGTATCGAAAATAAATCAATATTTTTTACATCACTGTTTCCATTTTCATCTATTACTTCTAACTGAACTGTTTGCGAATAATCCAAATCTTTTGGCGTGCGAACTCCATATTTAAATTTTAACCTGTTCGCTTCCTCACTTGTTATATTAAATTTTTCCATTAATAAATTAGAAATTTTATGACTGCCATATGGAATATTTCTGTTATAAAATAGATTATTATCCCTAAACCCGGCAATTGAAATACATGACCGACCTATATCCACCACTAAACTGCCTACCTCTTTTTCATCTGAAACAAGGGTAGATATTGCCGACGCATATGGTGATGCCACTATATTTAAAATATTTATGTTTAAATTTTTAAAAACCGAAGCTAAATCATTATATTTTTCAAGATCTATTGTAACAATATGATAAAATGCAGATATTTTTTTCGCCTTCATACCAACGGGATGTGAAACTATTTTAGTGTCATTTAATTGATAATGAAGTGGAATTATATGTACTATATGTTCTTTATTTAAATCTATACTTTCGTTAAAGTTTAATAGTTGCACACACCTATCTAAATCTCGTTTTAATATTACTTCATCACTAGGCAAGGTTATTTCTGATTTTAAAATATACGAATTATAATCAAATCCAGTAAGGGCCAAAATCACATTTGTGATACTGTATCCTGCCTTATTATTTGCAACATCCATTACATTTTTTATACCAGATTTAAATTCTGTATAATTTGTGATAACAGATCTTTTATAACCATATGTTTTCCCCTCTGCAAAACATAAAAAATGTAAACTATTTTCTGGTGTAACAGATACGGCAACAACATTGGTCTTACTGGCACCTATTTCTATTAATCCAACTATATTTTGACTATTATCCATTTACAAAAACCTCTAATTCCTTAACTTAACTGTTATCATATCTAAAACACTCATATCCAAAACCTCTATATTTTTACTTAAAATACCTTTCATTTCATCCATTTCTAGTAATTTATCAAGACCAGCCTTATAATCTTCAGGCAGCTTTACCGTCAGTTCATTAATATCATCATAAAATTTTAAATTAAAGGTCAAGGCATCTGTAATTTCTATCCCGGTAATAATTTTTTGAAATTTCGGATACAAAGACAAAGTGGACAAAAACGCAGGAACCTCTGGTATCATCAAATTGTCAACTTGCTCTTTATTTAAAATATTACTATTTTTCGAATTGGTAATCCTTATCTTATTACACATAATATTTTTTGAAAGTAGTTTTCCATCACTTGTTATTGGATAGGTCATAAAATCTATACCATACATATCCATTTCCAATTTACATGCAATAATATTATACGGTTTTACAATTATTTTCAGCCTATCTGGGAAATCACGTTTAACCATTAATTTTTCTATAAATCCAAGATCCATTAATCTATTATAAATTTTTCTTATATCACTCTCCATTAAATTATTTTTTGAAAAGTGATCTTTTACCACATTTAAAATTTGAAACTTTACCAATTTTTCATCAATAAATGGTTTGTTAATAAATTTTATTTGTACATTTCTTTCTATGATTAAATTTTGCTGTTTTGAAACTAATACATACCTTAAAACGAATAGCATAATCATTACAGACAAAAATGTACTAAATACCAAGGTATAATATCTTAATTTAAAAAAGAATTCTTTTATCAAGGCAAAAATCCAAAAAGCTATTAAATTACAAACTTAAAATACTATATTAACAGTATATCAATTTTTTTATTTTTTTAAATTAAATTTATTATATAATGACAAATATTGATTGGAAATATTATGCAAACTATCAGAGTTTATATAAATTTACAGATAAGATCTGGCAAAACCATTACGGTAACAGGTGAAGATTTTCATTATTTAAAAAATGTTATGCGGGTTTCAAATGGCAGAATTATTAATATTTTTAATGAAAAGGACGGTGAATTTTCATAAATTGTAAAATCAGTAACAAAAAAAGATATTATACTTGATGTAATGGAAAATATTAAAACCACCGAAACAGAAAATATAACAGATACAGAACTGATTTTTACACCAATCAGACATACAAGACAGGATATCTTAATTGAAAAGGCAACCGAGCTTGGCGTAACGACCCTATCCCCTATTATTACTGAAAATACCTCGGTAAAGGATATTAATACAGAAAGAGCCTTATCTATCGCAAAACAAGCATCCGAACAATCAAGAAGGTTGTCTATCCCAAAAATAAATGAATTAGTAACCTTTTATAACAAAATTAAAAATTTCAATTTTTCAGAAAGAAAACTTATATATTTAGACGAAAGACAAAATTTAACAAATCCAACAACTGCCAAAATATTGGAAAAATATCAAGATACTCCTACCTCTTTTTTAATAGGCCCCGAGGGTGGCTTTACTATAGAGGAATTTCAGATTCTTGAAAATTCAAATGCAATTGGTATATCACTGGGGCAAAGAATACTTCGTGCAGAAACAGCCAGCATCGCCGTTCTGGCAATTTATAATTTAATGAAATAACATAAAAAATAATAAGCGGGAATTTATTTATGAACGATTCGGGAAATATTAATCTGACAAAAAGTGAAAAAAAATTACACCTGAAACAGTTGCAAAAACTGCTAAAGCAATATGACGAGGAATATTACCAAAACGACAACCCATCTGTAACAGATGCCGAATATGATAAACTTAAAACCGAAGCTATATCATTGGAACAGGAATTAATACCACCAGATTTATTTAGCAGTAATGATTTGGTAAGTAATAGGGTAGGAAGTACAATAAAATCAGGTTTTAAAAAAATAACCCATAAAATTCCTATGTTGTCCCTGGAAAATTTATTTAACGATAATGATTTACGTGAATTTTATACCAGAATTAAACACGATTTAAATTTATTACCCAACGAAAATCCCGAAATTACGGCGGAATATAAAATAGATGGCCTCAGCTTTAATGCCAGATACGAAAATGGTGTTTTTATAAGTGCAACAACCAGAGGTGATGGATCTGTCGGAGAGGATATAACAGAAAATTTAAAAACAATAAAAACTTTGCCACTTAAAATAGAAAATGCCCCAGATATTTTGGAGGTTAGAGGCGAAGTTTATATGTCAAAACAGGATTTTATCGCCCTAAACAAAAAGCAAGAAAGTATTAACGAAAAATTATTTGCAAATCCAAGAAATGCTGCCGCTGGCTCCCTTCGTCAATTAAATGTTAATATTACAAAAAATAGAAATCTTTCTATTATAGTTTATGCCTGGGGAGAGGTCTCTCCTGATATTCCATGGAAAACACAAAGCGAGTTTTACTATATGGCTGAAAAATGGGGATTCCCTATACAACCAAAATTTATTATTACACATAGCTATGATGAACTTAAAAACTTCTATGACGAAACAGAAAATACAAGACACCTTATCCCATTCGATATAGATGGTATAGTGTACAAAGTTAATTCCTTAGAATTACAAAAAAAACTTGGCTTTATTGCCAGGGCGCCAAAATGGGCCATTGCACATAAATTTAAACCAGAACAGGCAACAACCTTGGTAAATGATATAACCATACAGGTTGGCAGAACCGGTGTTATAACCCCAGTTGCAGAATTAAATCCAATAAATGTTGGTGGAGTAATGGTATCCCGTGCAACACTTCATAACGAAGATTATATAAAAAAATTGGATGTGCGTGTTACAGATACTGTAATAGTACAGCGCGCCGGTGATGTAATTCCTCAGGTCGTTTCAATCGTCCCATCAAAACGAAATAATGCTGCTGTACCATTTATAATGCCAACAAATTGCCCAGAATGTAATAGTCCACTAGAACATATAAACGATGAAATTGCACTTCGTTGTACCAATCCTTATTGTCCGGCCCAACAAAAAGAATATTTAAAATATTTCATTTCTCGTGATGCATTTAATATAGACGGCCTGGGCGCCAGCACTATAGATTTATTTTATGAAAAAGGATGGATCAAAACCCCAGATACTATTTTTACATTAATAGATAATTATGCCAGTGAAATAAAAAGGTTGGATGGTTTTGGTGATAAATCATTTAAAAATCTAAATGACAGTATTCAAAATGCAAAAACAATAAAGCTGTCAAAATTTATATACTCTCTTGGAATATTGGGGGTTGGTACCGCCACTTCTGTTATCTTGGCAAACGAATTTACAACACTTGAAAATCTGATAAATGCAAAATTTGACGACCTTATTTCCATATATGGAATAGGCGACAAAATGGCAATAGATATTAAAAAATTTTTTGAAAATCCGGATAAACAAGCATTGATTTACTCTCTATTAAAATACGTAAATATAATAAATCCTGTAAAGGTCGATAATTCTGCATCTATCATAAACGGAAAAACCATAGTATTTACCGGAAGCCTTATAAAATACAGTCGTAATGAAATAGAGGATATTGCAAGATCCATGGGTGCGATAGCATCCAGCAGTGTTAGTAAGAAAACAGATTTTATTGTTGCAGGTGAAAATGCAGGTTCAAAACTTAAAAAAGCAACCGAACTTAATATAAAGATAATAAGTGAAGACGAATTTTTAAAAATGATAGGTAAACTATAACCTAATCACTTAAGTAATAGGAAAATAAAGATTGAGTTTAATTTCTTTGCCATCTATAATCCCACAAAATAAATGTTCATATACAAAATGAAAAATATAACTAAAT
Source organism: uncultured Alphaproteobacteria bacterium (assembly GCA_963544995.1). Taxonomy (GTDB): domain Bacteria; phylum Pseudomonadota; class Alphaproteobacteria; order Rs-D84; family CACZYB01; genus CACZYB01. Next base: position 14,250 of record CAUUHH010000015.1, read on the forward strand.
TTAAATATGTATTTTTTGTCCTGCTGATAAATTGCCTTTTTATTATGCCGGTTGTTGCAGAAAATATTGATTTATCTGCGGATGATGGCCTTATCTGGGACAGGGTAAATATGACCATTACCATGAATAAAAATGCCACTGCCAAAACGCCAAGTTATGAATTAAGGGCGGATGAACTTAAGGCATATCACAGACAGAATAAAAAAATTTACAAAATTATTGGAGCGGGCAATGTTAAAATTACATCAAAAACTTTAACCATTACATCAGATAAATTATTATATGATATTGATAACGAAAAAATTGATTTAAAATCATCAGATTCTGTGCCAGTAACCATGACAGGTAACATGGGCCAAATAACATCCACAAAAATCATTACATATTTTCGTAATAAAAAATACGCAATTGCCGAAAATATAATAATAAATCATGCAAAAAGAATTATGTCCGCCGACAGTGCCAATATAAAATTTACCGATAAAAATGCCAGGGATATCGAAAAAATTACAGCAACCGGTAATATAAAAATTATTGATGAGAAAGAGGAATTATACGGTGATAACGCCGAATATAATCCAACAACTGGCTATGCCACAATATTTGGTAATGTTCATTTTAAAAAGGGCGATGATGCAAATTTGTCAGGTGGTTTAATAGAATATAATATGAATACTGGTATTGCAAAAATCCTTCCTAACAGCAAGGGCGGAAAAATAAATGGAACTTTTACAACCAAAACATCCACAACAGAGGTCTTTAAGCTAAGGCCAAAAAATAATACTACTGATACTGATGAATAATAATATGGCAGAATTCAAACAACAATTATTAATAAAAAATATTGAAAAAAGTTATGGCAAGGTAAGCGTACTAAAGGGTATTTCATTGGATTTATCCTCTGGCGAGATAGTAAGTTTATTGGGCCCAAACGGTGCTGGTAAAACCACCTGTTTTTATTGCATAACCGGCCTTATAAAACAAGATAGTGGTGTTATCAGAATTAATAATGAAAATATTACATCTTTTCCATTTTATAAACGTGCACAAATGGGTATTGGTTATTTGCCGCAGGAAGTCTCTATTTTCAGAAGCCTTAATGTCGAAGATAACATAATGGCAGTTTTGGAAATTACAGAAAAAAATATTGATAAAAGAATAAAACGCCTGGAAGAATTATTAACCGAATTTTCCATAATGCACCTTCGTTATCATCCGTCAATTGCTCTTTCTGGCGGTGAAAGGCGAAGACTTGAAATCGCAAGATGCCTTGCTGGAAAGCCAAAATTTATATTACTAGACGAACCATTTGCAGGTGTTGACCCCATATCAATAAAGGATATAAAGGAAATAATTTTACACCTTAAAAATCAAGGATACGGCGTTTTAATCACTGACCACAATGTACGTGAAACCCTTGGTATCAGTGATAGAGCCTATGTCATACACGATGGAGTTGTGCTTCATTCTGGAACACCAGATGAAATAATTTCTCACGGCAGTGTTAGACAGGTTTATTTAGGTGATAATTTCCACCTGTAAATATAAAATATTAAAATTAATTAATAGTAAAAGGAAGAAAACAAAATGATAAATTTTAGTAGTTTAAAAGAAAAAATTAAAAATAATACCGTATTATCAGTAATTATTGCATCCATTGCTTTAATTACTTCATCTGTAATTATAGGTAAGGCCGTAAAAAGCACCTTTTTGGTAAGAACCCTAACAGTAAAGGGAGCATCAGAAAGAACGGTGAAATCTGATTTTGCAATATGGAATATAGGAATAGAGGAAAAAGATTTTGATGTAAAAATTGCAAAGGCAAAAATAGAAAATAATTTAAAAATCCTAAAAGATTACCTAATTGAAAAAGGTTTCAAAGACGAAGAAATTGCAAATACCAACCTAAGAGTTACCGAAGACAGGGAATATGAAACAAAAGGCGGCAATTCAGTAACAATTGTAAATTATAAAATAAAGGGTGGCTTCATAGTAAAATCAGAAAACGTAGATTTGATAAGTAAAACCTATGTAAATATTTCAGATTTGATAAAGAAAGGCGTTAAATTACAGGCCGGCTATTCCCATGAATATGAACCATTTTATCTATTCAAAGCATTTAAAACTATAAAAGATGAAATGATAAAGGAAGCAACGAAAAACGCCCTTAAAACTGCGAATGCATTTGCCAGCGATGCAAAGGACAATGTTAAAGGAATAAAAACGGCAAACCAAGGCGTATTTGAAATTTATCCTGAACTATCAAACAGCAGATATGATGACGAAGCAATGCACATAATGAAAAAAATCAGGGTGGTTACAACCGTTACTTATATACTGGGATAAAATTTATAATATAAAAATGTATATCCAGTGGTAATCAGTTAAAGACTTGCTACCACTTTTTTTATTGGTAAATAACTTTATTTTATGATAATATTTCAGATATTAGTAAATTTTTTTAAATGAGGCATATTAATGAAAAAAATACTTCTTATCCTTTTGTTATTACTACCTGTTTTTATATTTTTTAAATTTAAAACTAACTATATTAAAATTGCTATTGAAGATAGTAAAGTATTAACAGAACCTAATAATTTACTTGCAATAAAAATAGAAATTCATAATAGGGCAGAAAATTTTAGTAAGGCATTAAAACAGTCAGAGAAAATTGAAAAATTTATAAATCAATTTATGATAAAAAATAAAATTGAATACAAAATTAAAAGCAAATTACTTAAAGCTATAATCATTAATAAAATACAACAATCTACTCATGCTGATTATCAGCAGTATAAGGAAATGATAAAGAAATATAATAATATAATAATAAATGAATTTGTTATAATAACACCAGATAAAAATTTAGCTGGCGGTAAAATGTGGGATATGAGAGATGAATTAGAACTAAATATAAAAAACACTTATATGAAACCACCTAGATATATTTATTAATAGTATAAAAGAAAATAGCAAAAATATTTTTACACAGCGAATATTATGTAGTTAGAGTAAGATAAATAGAAAAGATATGAAGAAATATTATTTAATAACAGGATTTTTATTAAGTTTATTTTAACAAAATATGATTTATAAATATATAAATGAAGGTAAAGTTGAAAAAGAATTAGAAGGAATAAACTTTTTTGCATACGAAAAAGATCAAGACGGAGATTTATTAATTTATAATAAAAATTCCAGAGTAATTAATAAAGGGTATTGATAATATAACATACAAATTACCTTATAGATTTACCTACTACTTCATAGTTTTTACAATTGCTTGTTTCAGGTTTTCTATTCCTTCTCCGCTTATTCCAGAAATGCAAACAACGTCTTTCCCAGATGCTTTTTTAAGAGCCTTTACTTTTAATTTCAGGTCATCTTCTAAAATACTGTCTATCTTATTTATAACCACTATTTCTGGTTTATCATTAAATATATCTGAATGACTTTCTAATTCTTTTCTGATTATTTTATATGAATTTACTATATTTTCCGATGTGCCATCTATTAAATGTAAAATCACCTTGCAACGTTCTGCATGACCCAAAAACCTGTGCCCTAATCCTACGCCATCACTCGCCCCTTCTAAAAGTCCAGGCAGATCCGCCATCACATATTCTCTATCATACAAATATAATACACCTAAGTTCGGATGCAAAGTAGTAAATGGATAATTTGCAATTTTTGGCCTTGCTGCAGTCAGTTTTGAAATAAGGGTAGATTTTCCAGCATTCGGAAATCCAATAAGACCTATATCAGCAATCAATTTTAAACGAAGCCACACTGCCAGTTTTTCACCAGGTTTCCCTGGATTTGCACGCTCTGGCGCTTGATTTATCGAACTTTTAAAATGAGTATTTCCAAAACCACCACGACCACCCTTTGCCAGCAGCCTTTCTTCACCATCAACCACCATATCTGCAATTACGGTGGATTTATCTTCGGCCAATATTACCGTACCAACAGGAACCTTTATTACTAAATCTTCACCACTTTTACCAGTGCAATCACTGCCAGCACCTGGCATCCCTCTTTTTGCACGAAAATGCTGTTGATACCTAAAATCTATCAAGGTGTTAAGGTTCTTTACAGCCTTAAATATTATATCTCCACCATCACCACCATCACCACCATTCGGTCCACCAAATTCTATATATTTTTCGCGCCTGAACGATACACATCCATTACCGCCATCACCTGCCTCTAAATAAATTTTCGCTTCATCTAAAAATTTCATAACAAAACCTGTAATTTATATTGCTGGGATAATATTAAACAAAACCCCAAAACTCAAGTTTTTTAAATATAGAAAAATCTCAATAAACAGAGGAATAACAAATAATACAAAAAAACACCGCCCTAAATAACAAAAGGACGGTGATGATGAAAAAACAAAAAATGAAAGGACAATTATACATCCTCACCATCCCACTTTGCCATAGTATCATATCCCTGAACTTCTTTATTTTCATCTCCAAATTTGTACCAAGTTTTTGTCCCATCTTTATGTATTTTTACCATGGTATGGGGATAACTTGAATTTCCTTTTATAACACAAGGAAGTTCTTTACAGTCTAAGTTAAAACTCTCTCCTTCTTGTGCTAAATCATTACATGGAGCTCCGCAATATTTATGATTGCCATAATCTGGATCCCCAAATACGCTGTTGGCACATGCATGACTTTCTCCTGCATTTAACCATCTTTTTGCTGGAAATATACCACTATTACAAGAGGCATTTCCATACCTCACCAAGATTTTTATTCTTCCACATTCTTTTGCACCAGGGCTACTCCAATGATAATCTGGACATTTTTTACATTCCAATGAACCATCCTTATCACTATATGTTCCATAATCACATTTTACACAATTCTTTCTATCTGCATCCCATGCCGAACCTGCCTTACAGGTCATAAGTCTTGCTAGTTCCTTATCCCTTTCACCCTTTTCTTTATTGATACAAGATGATTGTCCGGGTTGGTTGTTAGTATATTCACCTGCAGGGCACTTTTTCATTTCTGCATTTTTACAGTAATGATCCACCTCACATGCTTTACATTCTCCACCAGTTTTATCTGCATTAAATACAAAGTACTTACCTACTTGCTCTGCACATTCATTCTTGGATTTTTCTGCCTCTTTATTAATACACTCTGTTGCCCCTT
>CAUUHH010000016.1:0-18151 GCA_963544995.1 uncultured Alphaproteobacteria bacterium
TTTTTTATTTTTATTCATGCCGATATTATAAAAATAATCTATATTTATCAATAATAATTTGATTTATATTTTATAAATAAAGTTCCAGAATTATACATAATATATATTATGCGACACAGATTTACTGTTAATAATTGTGGAGGTAATATATGAGAAGACGTATATCATTAACAATTAAAAGAAATATTTATACTATGAATTTATATGTATTTACTTTTTATATTATTTATCTGTATAAAAAAATAAGGTTCTTTTAAACAGAACCTTATTTATAAAATATATAAAATTTATACTAAAATCCACCCATACCACCAGACATACCAGCCATATCATTATGGCATGAACAGTTTGTGTCTTTTTCTTGGTTTTCTGCAATCATTGCTTCTGTAGTTAATAGTAATCCAGAAACAGAACTAGCATCTTGCAATGCACAGCGAACAACTTTTGCTGGATCAATAATACCAGATTTTACCATATCTGTAAACTCTCCATTTTGAGCATTGTATCCAAAATTGATATTATCATTTTCTAATATTTTACCAACAATAATTGCACCGTCTACGCCAGCATTACTACAAATTTGTTTTATAGGAGCGGATAAAGCTTTTCTTACTATATTTATTCCAGCTTTTTGATCTTCGTTTTCTGTTTTTATATCGTCTAATACTTTTACTGAACGAAGTAATGTTATTCCACCACCTGCAACTATACCTTCTTCTACTGCGGCTCTTGTTGCAGCTAATGCATCATCAACTCTATCTTTTTTTTCTTTTACTTCTATTTCTGATGAACCACCGATACGGATTACAGCAACACCACCAGCAAGTCTTGCAAGTCTTTCTTGTAATTTCTCTTTATCGTAATCAGATGTTGAAGTTTCTATATTTGACCTTATTTCGTTACATCTAGCTTCTATATTAGATTTATCTCCTACTCCATCTATTATAGTAGTATTTTCTTTATCAACTACTATTTTTTTAGCGGAGCCAAGATAATCTAATGTTATATTTTCTAGCTTCATCCCTAGATCTTCAGAAACAACGGTAGCATTGGTTAAAATAGCAATATCTTTTAATATCTCTTTTCTTCTATCTCCAAAACCTGGAGCTTTTACTGCTACAATTTTTAAACCCGCACGAAGTCTATTTACAACAAGTGTCGCTAATGCTTCACCTTCTACATCCTCTGCGATTATTAAAAGAGGTCTTGCACTTTGTGCAATATTTTCCAAAATTGGCAGTATTGGTTGCAATGATGAAATTTTTCCTTCTGTTATAAGAATTGCTGGATTTTCATATTCACAATTCATTTTTTCACTATTTGTTATAAAATATGGGGATAGATACCCTCTATCGAATTGCATTCCTTCAACAACTTCAACTTCTGTATCCATACCTTTTGCTTCTTCTACAGTAATAACTCCTTCTTTACCAACTTTTTCCATTGCCGAAGCTATTTTATTACCAATATCTGTATCTCCATTTGCTGATATAGTAGCAATTTGCGCAATTTCTTCATCTTTTGATATTTTCTTTGCCCTAGAAGCTAGATCAGTAACTACTGCATCAACTGCTTTATCTATACCTCTTTTTATATCCATAGGATTCATTCCAGCCGCTACCATTTTTACACCTTCACTAAATATAGCTTGTGTTAATACTGTAGCAGTTGTTGTTCCATCCCCAGCATCATTTGCAGTTTTAGAAGCAACTTCTTTAACTGCCTTTGCTCCCATGTTTTCAAATGGATCTTTTAAATCTGTTGTTTCTTTTGCAACGGTTACACCATCTTTTGTTATCTTTGGAGCCCCATATGATTTATCAATCATTACATTTCTACCTTTGGGACCTAGTGTAACTTTAACTGTGTCTGCAAGTATATCCACACCATTTTTCATTTTTGTTCTTGCATCAGAACCAAATTTTATAATTTTTGTACTCATTTTTTACTCCTTTATTCTTCAATTATACCTAAAACATCTGTTTCCTTCATTATAAGTCTATCTTTACCATCTAATTTTATTTCTGTTCCTCCCCATTTTGAAAATAAAATCAAATCTCCTTCTTTTAAAATCATAGGTTGTTTATTACCATTTTCTAATACTGCACCGTCCCCTACTGCTAAAACTTTACCACGTGATGGTTTTTCCTTTGCAGTATCTGGAATTATAATACCACCCTTTGTGGTAGTTTCCTCTTCTAATCTTTCAACTAAAATGTTATTAAATAATGGTTTAAATTTCATAATTATACCTCCATTTATCTTTACTTTTTGTTATATAATTACTTAATTTGTTTATTTCAAGTATACTATTTATTTTTTTATAAAAAATCCTTCATACTTTGTATAAAGGATTATAAATTTATTTTTATATTGTCTACTTTATGACAGGAGGACAAGCAATATTTTCTTTATTATTAGATTTTTTTATAAGTTTATCTAAATTATTATCAACAAAATCCAATACCATAAATTTTTCTTTTCCCTTTTTACTTATTGATAATGAAGGACAAGATATTCCTAATAATTTATTATCTTCTGATTTGTATAATACTATTTTTGCATTATATTTATTAAGTCTTTCAATTTGTTCTTTTGTTAATTCCTTATTTTGATACTTATTAAAATCACCGATTTCTTCTCTGTTAAAATATTTTATTTCTTTGCAAGGATTTTTTCTACCATTCCATAAGCAAACAGTTTTGTTTATTAAATCTTCTGTATTTTGAGATGTCGATTTAACATATTTTGTATTATTTTTTTTGTTTTTATAACTATGTTTATTAAAACAAATTGCAATGACATTTAAAACGGACATTAAAACTAGAATTAGTAATATTATTTTTATTTCAATTAAATGTTGTTCAGTTTTTTTATTTTTATTAAATAAATTTTTTATCATAATTTTATCCTTATATTGCATGTTTATATTTTGTTCTTTTATATTATAAAATAAAAATCTATTTTGCAAGTATTATTTTGATAATATATTTTCAATAATGTTTAATTTATTTAATATATCAATAAATTCTTCTTTATTTATATTTTTTTCATTATTAAAAGAAAACTTTCTTAAAACTTTTGAATGTTTTATTAAATTATTTTCTATGTTTGTATCTATTTTTATTTCTGATTTATCATCTAAAATTTTTTTTGCGCCTTTGATAGTTAGCCCATCTTTATATAGCAAATCTTTTATTTTTAAAATTATTTCTATATCTTTCTCTTTATATAAGCGTCTTCCTTGATTCCTTTTAGGAGATATTTGTTTAAATTCACTTTCCCAAAATCTTATTACATATTTAGGTAAATCTGTTTTTAATGCTACCTCACCAATAGAATAAAATATTTTTTCTGTATTTTCAGACATATATTTTTAAATTTTCTTTAATATTTCTGCAGGTTTAAAAGATATTACTTTTCTTGATGTTATTTTAAATACTTCTTTCGTTTTAGGGTTACGCCCTATTCTTTCTTTTTTATCTTTTATTGAAAAATTACCCAATCCTGTAATCTTTAATTCTGAGCTTTGAACTATTCCATCTATCAATATATTAAAAAACAGATCTATAATTTCTGACGATTCAGAAATTCCTATCCCCGTAATTTCTGATAAATAATTTACTAAATCTATTTTTTTTATTGTGTTATTTTTCATTATTATAACTCAAACAAAACAGAACCCCAAGTAAATCCTGCCCCCATAGCTGTTAAAAGAATTTTATCACCATTTTTTATCTTTTTATTTTTCATAGAAATATTTAGCGCTAAAGGGATACACGCTGATGATATATTCCCGTGTTCCTGAATTGTTTTTATAGCTTTATTTTCAGGAAGTTCTAGTGATTTCAAAGCAGAATCAATAATTCTAATATTAGCTTGATGAGGAATAAAAATATCAATATCACTCATTGTATATCCTGCCTTTTCAACTACCTCTTTTGAAATTTCTGGCATCTTAGTTACAGCTAACTTAAATACTTCTTTACCATTCATATAGATATTACCAGAACTTTTAGTTTTTGATGGGCCACCAGTTGCACATAAAAAATCCACATAACTTCCATCTGTTTTTATGGAATGAGCAAGTATACCTGTTCTTTTATCTGTAGCTTGAAGTATTGCACACCCTGCTCCATCACCAAATAATACACAAGTATTTCTATCACTCCAATCTGTAATCCTGGATAAAGTTTCTGCACCTACAATTATAGCATTTTTATATTTTCCAGATTTCATCATATCATCAGCAATACTTAATCCATATATAAAACCAGAACAGGCAGCATTTATATCGAAAGAAGTTGCATTTATTAACCCTAATTCTTTTTGAACTATACATGCAGTTGATGGAAATACAAGATCTGGTGTTATAGTTGCTACAATTAATAAATCTATATCTTTTGGTGTTAAATCAGTTGATTTTAAAGCATCTTTAATAGAATTTATACAAATCGTGGATGTATATTCATTATCATTTGCAATATGTCTTGTCTTTATGCCAGTTCTGGAAAAAATCCATTCATCTGTAGTATCAACTATTTTAGATAAATCATTATTAGTTAAAATTTTTTCTGGAAGATATGAACCAGTTGCTATAATTTTTGAGTAAATTTCTGCCATATTTAGCCTCGTTATATATTTTCTAATTTTAACTCTTTAACAGAATGTTCTATTTCTGATATAAAATTACTGATTAATAACTTTGTTGCATAAATTACGGAATTAGAAAATCCTAGGGCATCGCTACCACCATGACTTTTAACTACTAGTCCGTTTAGACCTAGTAATACCGCTCCATTATATTTTCTTGGATCTATTTTATTTTTTAAATTTTTAATAGATTTTCTTAAAAATAAATATCCAATTTTAGATAAAAAAGATTCTGTAAATGTGTGTTTTAATTCATTTTTAATAAATTTTGCAGCTCCCTCGATAGATTTTAAAGCTATATTTCCACTAAATCCATCTGTGACTACTACATCAACAGTTCCTTTTGTTATATCGTCACCCTCTATAAATCCGTTATATACAAAAGGTAGTTTCGTTTTATTGTTTTCAAAAATTAATTCTGCTTTTGTTAGATAATCCAATCCTTTACCTGCTTCGGAACCGATATTTAATATACCAACAGTTGATCTGGATTTTCCTAATAAAGTTTTTACATATACACTACCCATTACTGCAAATTGGGCAATATTATGTTCATCACATTCTGTATTAGCACCAAGATCTAACATAGCTGTTAAACCATTAGTTGTAGGCATAAATGTAGTAATTGCAGGTCTTTTTATTCCATTAATCATGGATACAAGTAGTTTTGAAATCCCCATTAAACAACCAGTATTTCCTCCACTTATAATAGCATCTGCTTTTTTATTACGAACAGCTTCTATTGCCATCCACATTGAGGTGTTACGACCTTTTCTAATTATTTTTGATGGCTTATCATCACCTTGAACTACTTCATCAGAATGAATTATTTGGACTATAGAATTTAAATTAGGATATAAACTTAAATAGCTAGCTATCCTTTTAGAATCTCCAAATAAAAGTAAGGACACACTATTTTCTGAAAGAAAATTATATACTATATTCAAGCCCTCAATCACAGAGGCAGGAGCATTATCACCCCCCATAGCATCGACTGCTATTACCCAATTCTTTTTCAATCTGCCTCTCCAAATAGATAATTTTTACTTTTCAGAAGTTTCTTTAACTTTTGGTTCTATAACTTTTTTATTATTATATGATCCACAAGCCTTACAAATATGATGAGGTCTTACAATTTCTCCACATGTTTTACAGGTAGATAAACCTACTTCTTTAATAGCATCATGAGCCCTTCTCATATTTTTACGAGATACTGATGTTTTTTTCTTAGGAACTGCCATTTATATACTCCAATTTTTATGTTTTAGATTATTTACTTTATATTTTTAAAATTTTCAATAAATTTTTAATATCTATTATTTTTATTAATCTTCGTGCATTACTAAATTTTTTCTTTTGATTTCTTTTATAGGAGATTTTTTTACTATACTATCATATATAAAAAACCAATAAGTTCTTTCAAATCCATTAGTCCATGGTTTGAATGCTCCTGCAAAATGGACAATTACCGCATTATCGTTTAAACCTCCTCTGAAATTTTTAGGCAACCAATTGTATTTATAATCTATATATAATACATCTTTTCCAAAAACACAATTTAGAACATCTTGATCCATAAATTTCGAATATTTTGTATCACGTAAAAATATTTCTGTAAGATTTTCTTCTCGCCATCTTTTAAGATTCATAAGTAACATGCCAGAATTAAAATAATTATTTATGCAGAATTTTTCTAATCTTATCCTTTTATCTTCGTTATCAAGCATATCTTCAACTACTGCTGCATAATTATTTTCTAAATCTATTTTATATAAATTTTTTAAAGATTTTAATACCAGAGTATCAACATCTAAATATATACCTTTATCTATTTCAGGTTTTAATACTGGAATTAAATATCTTAAGTAAGCTGTTTGCGTAATATACCATTTTGTAGGAAGATTTGAAACAATAGATGGGTTTACATCAATTATTTCTATACTACATTTCTTTATTTTTTTTAATTCTTCTATATCCTTTTCAAATTTTTCCCTAGTGTTTTTATATATTATATTGTTGTTATCATCGTAACCTTTATTAAAAATACTAGCTAGTATATGAAAATGTATAAGATCATCTTTATCTGCGGATAATAGAACAGAAGTCATCGCTACTATTAAATAATCTGTATAATTATCATCAACTCCATAAAATATATGTATTGGTTCTTTTTTCCTGAATAAATTGAACATATTTCTCCTTATATGTTTTTTAATTTTGTTTCATTAAACTTTAAAAGTCCATTATATAAAATAATATTTTTTATATTTTTTATATACTTGTTATCAGTAGAATATTTATTTAGATAATTCAACAGATTTATTTCATCTCTTATTTTTTTATTTTGTTTTAGTTTATATCTTTCTTTTCTAAACTTGTAATAATTTAGATTCTGATTTAAATTATTTATATAACTATCGACAGAATTATATAAAGAATTAAATGTTTTTATTTTATGTTTTAATCCTTTTTCTCTATTTTTTGGAATAATCCCCCTTTTGTTCCATGTCCATTCCCCAAATAAAGCATTCCCATTTATTGCAAATCTTGATATCCCCCACCCTGTTTCTTGGATTGCTTGTCCTAACACAATAGATACTGGAATGATATCTATTTTTATTAATAAATTATTTATATCTTTTACCTTATATTGATTTTTAATATTTTCTAAAAATATCTTTTCTTTTTTTGTAAGTTTAGATTTATTTTTTAAAAATATTAATTTATTTCTTAAATTACTAATTTCTTCATTCTTTTTTAAAACTAAAGGTAATAAAATTTTTATAAATAAATCTTTTCTTTCATTAATCGATTTTATTTGATCAAAATTTTTTGGTAATTGGTTTATAAAAATTCTTGGTACTTTTTTCGAATTATTTTTAATTTTATCCAAATTATAATCATATTGATTAAATGTATTTTCTAATTTTTCATAAGATATTGTATTATTTAGTATGTCATCTGATATTGTTGTATAAGCCTTAAAAGCTATGAAATATAACAAACATATACTAAAATATTTTATATTTAATTTATTGAAAATATTCATTTTGTCTATATTTATAACTTTATTTATTTTTTGTAAATAATTATTATTTTAAAGATGACTTTAAAAATTTAATATTATATCTTTTGTGAAAGAGGAAAAAATTGAATAAAATATCAACGACAGGCATTGTTAAATCTCAAATACTTAAACGATTGATTCGTAAAGTGTTTATTTTGTTTTTTATATTTTTTTCATTTATTCTTATATTTGTAACTAAACCGGATAATTCTATAATGGATAAAGCAAATGGTTTAGTTTTAGATACTCTTTCTCCTTTTATAAAAATAGTTTCATATCCAATTTATTTTGTTATTTCCTTTGTTGAGGATGTTTCCAATTTTCGAAATTTAAAAATGCAATATAATAATTTAAAAATAGAAAATTCAAATTTAAAAGAAAAGTTAAATTTGTATAAAGGTATAGAAAGAGAGAATAATGATTTAAAATCTTTATTAAATTATGCTAATCAAGATAATAACACTTTTCTATTTAGCAAACTTGTAGGATATTCTGGAGCATCTGTTTCTAATTCTTTTATTTTAAATTCTGGTTTAAAAGATGGTGTAAATAAATATGATGGTGTTTTAGTTGATGGATATTTAGTTGGACAAATAGCTTCTGTTGGTAAACATTTTTCTAGGATGATTTCTTTAAATGATGTTTTGTCAAAAATTCCTATTCAAATAGAAAGAACAAAAACAAGAGCTTTTTTAGTTGGAAATAATACAAAATACCCTCTTATTATGTATTTTGAAAATTTTGAACCTGTAAAGGTAGGAGATGTAGTTATTACATCTGGAATGGGTAAAGGGATTCCTTATGGTATACCTGTTGGTATAGTTGCAAATATTTCTGATGATAAAAAAGTTACTTTACAACCTTTTGTTGATTCATCAAATATAAACTATGTAAAGATTTTGAAGTCTTTTAATAAATCTTCTATAGATCAATTTATCGATAAAGAAAGTAATAATATTTAAAAGTAGAGAATTTATGAAAAAATCTAAAAGTGTTATTTTTAAATATTTGGTTAATACCATTCCTGTGTTCTCTACTTTTTTAATATTTATATTATCTTTTATTTTTAATCCATTTTTTGGAATAAAATCTATGTTGGTTTTAATACCTATATTTTTTTGGGGAAGTGAAAAAGTATTATATTTTGATTTTGTTTCTATTATGATTTTTGGTTTTTTTCAAGATTTTATTGATGGAACCAGATTGGGAATTAATATATTTATATTTCTATCTATTTATTTTTTTACATATTATCAAAAATTTTTTACATTTGTATCGTCATTTTTTTATTCATATTTATTATTTTTTGTAGTTATATCTTTAGCGTTGTTATTAAAATTTTTAATACTATATTTATTTTTCTTAGATAATATTAGTTTTAGGAATGTTTTGTTTTCTATAATATTGCTTAATATTTATTATCCAATTATATATTTATTCCTTCAAAAACTAAATTTAAAATCTATTGAGAGGCAGAATGCGTGATGCAGAATTAATAAAAACATTTAATAGAAGAGCTGTTATAGCTTTTGGTGGAGAATTATTTTTATTTTCTGTTCTTGCAGCTAGACTTTATAAACTTCAAATTTTAGACAATGATAAATATACCAAGTTATCTGATAAAAATAGTATTAGAATTAAGCTAATTACTCCTAGTAGAGGTGTTATATTAGATAGATTTGGAAAAGAGCTTGCTATAAATATAAATAATTATTCAATTTATATGATCCCAGAAGAATTAAAAGCTAGAGGTTATACTATTGATGATATAGTAAATAAAATATCATCTCTTATAAAATTTACTGATAAGGATAGAAAAAAATTTATAAAAAATTTAAAAGGTAAGAGAGATTTTTTTCCTATTGCTATAAAAAATAATCTTACTTGGGATGAAATGTCCATTATTCAAACAAAAAATCTTGAATTTCCAGGCGTTTACATAGAAGAAGGTAAATTGAGATTTTATCCTAATAATGAAATTGCTGCACATTTATTAGGTTATGTTTCTAATGTAACAGAAAATGAATTGAAAAAAGATTCTTCTCCTATATTACAGCTTTCTGAGTTTAAAACAGGAAAATCTGGTATAGAAAAATATATGGAATTAGAACTTAGAGGAAATGTTGGTAAATCAGTTCAAGTTATTAATTCAACTGGTAGAGTAATTAATGATTTAGATGATAAAAGTATAAAACCTGTGTCTGGTAAAAATGTATATCTTACTATTGATACAAGACTTCAAGAGTATGCATATAATATAATAAAAGATGAAAGTGCTAGTGCTGTTATTATGGATATATATACTGGGGAAGTATTAATGATGATTTCTGTCCCATCATATAATCCAAATATATTTTTAAATGATACTTTATCTAATTCTGATTTTGAGAATTTATTTAATAATATTAGACATCCATTTATAAATAAAGCAATTGAAGGATTATATGCTCCTGGATCTACTTTTAAACCTATAACTGCACTTGCTGCCTTATCAGATGGAAAAATAACTAACAAAACAAAGATTTTGTGTTCTGGCCATTTTGATTTTGCTGGTAGTAGGTATCATTGTTGGCAAGAATCAGGACATGGATATCTTAATTTAGAACAAGCAATTTCTCATTCTTGTGATATATATTTTTATGATATTGCAACAAAAATAAATATGGATTTAATTCAAGATATGGCCTTTAAATTTGGGCTTGGAAGTTTAACAGGAATAGAGCTTCCGAGGGAACAAAAAGGAATAGTGCCTAGTAAATCTTGGAAACAAAATTTTAAAAGTGAATCTTGGTATACTGGAGATACTATTACTGCAGCAATAGGTCAAAGTTTTACTTTAACTACTCCTTTACAACTTGCTGTAATGACAGCAAGAATTGCAAATGGAGGATTAGAGGTATTTCCGAGGATTTTAAAAAATTCTATTGATATAAATATAATACCTCCATCTTTAAACATAAATCATGTTTATTTAGATTATATAAAAAAAGGTATGTTTTCTGTTGTATCAAGAGGAACCGGTAAAACAGCATATTTTGATTATAAAGGAAATAAAATGGCTGGTAAAACAGGAACAACTCAGGTAAAAAGAATTACTAAAGAAGAACGATTACATGGTGTAAAAAGACAAGAAGATTTACCTTGGCATCATAGGAATCATGCCTTATTTGTTGGTTATGCACCATATAAAAATCCAAGATTTGCTGTTAGTGTTGTAGTAGAACATGGTATTTCAGGCTCTACTGCTGCTGCTCCTATTGCAAGAGATTTAATGAGAAAAACTTTAGAATTATATTTATAAGTTTGGAGAATTTTAAGATGTTTAATTATTCTACTAGTATGAAAAGAAGTGAAAGGATGAGTTTACCTTTGAAATTAATTAATTTTAATTGGAAGCTTGTTCTTTTTATTTTTTTGATTTGTTTAATAGGTATAGCTGTTTTATATAGTGCGGGTAAAAGCGAATGTAATACAAATATAAATTGTTTTGTGAATTATGGAAGTTGGTACCCATGGGCGATTTCTCAAGTCCCAAAAATAATTCTTGGTTTTTTATTGATGTTTATTGTTGGGGTTATAGATTTAAGAATTTGGATTAGATATGCGTATATTTTACATGGTGCAGCAATATTATTACTTATAGCTGTTATGTTATTTGGTCATGTCGGTATGGGAGCTCAAAGATGGCTTAATATTGGTATTATAAAACTACAACCATCAGAAATAGTTAAAATTACCTTAGTACTATCTCTTGCAAAATATTTTTCTTCATTAAGTATAAATGAAATACAAAATAATTATTATCTATTATTTCCTTTATTTTTAATATTATTACCTGTCGGTTTAGTATTAAAGCAACCTGATCTTGGGACAGCGATGAGTTTACTATTTATATCTTTTTTTATATTTTTCATTGTCGGAGTTCAAAAATGGAAATTTATTGTAGTATTTTTAATTGGTCTATTATCTTTCCCTATTATTTGGAAATATGGTTTGCATGATTATCAAAAACAAAGAATTATTATATTTTTAAATCCTGAAAAAGATATTATGGGGACTGGATATCACATAACTCAATCAAAAATATCATTAGGTTCTGGGGGATTTACAGGTAAAGGATATTTAAAAGGAACTCAAAGTCATTTAAATTTTTTACCGGAAAAACAAACAGATTTTATTTTTACTATGTATGCAGAAGAGTTTGGATTTGTAGGTTCTATATTTCTATTTATACTTATTATTTCTGTAATATTTCAATCATATAAAGTTGCATTTAGTAGTAGAAATAATTTTGGGAAATTACTTTCTTTTGGTCTGGCATCTAATTTTTTTATTTATTTTTTTATAAATACTGCAATGGTAATAGGATTAATTCCTGTTGTGGGAGTTCCTTCTCCTTTTCTTTCGTATGGAGGGACTGCTATTATTACTTTATTATTTGGATTTGGACTGGTGCAATCATCATATGTTCATGGAGATATGATAATAAGTTCTAAAGCAGATTATTTATAATTATTTTCCCAAGCAGAAGGATGAAAAAATTTTATCTAAAAGTTCGTTAAAGTATATTTTTCCCGTAATACTTCCTATTTCATCTGTAGCAAGTCTTATATTTTCTATCTTTATATCTAGTTGTTTTTCGTTTTTTGCTAAATTAAGAAATTTTATACAATTGTTTATTGCTGTTTTATACCTTTCTTTTGTTAAAATTGCATTATTTGGAATATAAATTTGAGATGTTATTGTTTCTTTTAATAAATTGATAAAAATACCCCAATTTTCACCTGTTTTTATCGAAATAGGAATAATATTTTCTAAATCTTTTATTTGTTTTAATTTATCAATTTTATTTAATAAAATTATTGTATTTTTTGTTATTTGTTTTTTATCCAAATCTTTTAAATTTGTTATAATGTAAATTTTAATATCTGCATTTTTTGCATATAGTTTTGCTTTTTTTATTCCTATTTTTTCTATTTTATCATTTGTTATTTCATTTAACCCAGCTGTATCTATTAAATTTATTTTATTTCCATCTATATCTATTGTTGTCTCTAATATATCTCTAGTGGTTCCGGCAATATTTGAAACTATTGCTTTATTTTCTCCCAATAACTTATTAAATAATGAAGACTTACCGACATTTGGTTTCCCAATTATAACCACATTTAATCCATTTTTGATTTTAGAAGCTATTGAATTAGTTTTAATATGTTCATTCATATCTTTAATTAAATCATTCAATGCTGTAGTATTTAATTTATCTATATTTTCTGGAATTTCATCTGTTGAAAAATCTATTGATGCTTCACTCCATGCGAGAATAGTTAATAATTTGTTTCTCCAATTATTGTATAATTTTGATGATATCCCATTTATATTTGATAATGCTAATTTTTGTTCTAAAAATGTTTCTGATTCAATTAAATCTGATACTGCTTCAACCTCTGTTAAATCTAATTTATTATTTAAAAATGCTCTTTTAGTAAATTCTCCTGGAATTGCTAGTCTAGTATTTTTAAAAAATGATAATGCATTATAAATACTTTCTATTATTGCTATACTACCATGAATATATAACTCTACTGTATCTTCACCAGTGTAAGAATTTGGAGATGCAAAAAATATAACTATACATTTATCAAGAAGTTCTTTTGTTTTAGGATGAAAAATAGAAACTAATTTTGCATTATTTGCTTTGAAACCAGTTTTATTTGTTAATTTTTCTAATATTTTATATGAATATTGTCCGGATATACGAAAAACTGATACTCCAGCTTTACCATAAGCAGAACTTAAAGCATATATAGTATCAGTATTCATAAACCTACCCTTTTATTTTTTCTATTTGCCAAATATCTTTTGCGTAACCTTTTACTGTTCTATCACTAGAAAAGAAACCTGTATTTGCAATATTTATTAAAGATTTTTTCATCCAACTACTTTTATTTTGATATTCAATATCAATTTTCTTTTGTGTCTTTATATAGCTATCAAAATCTGCGCAGATAGAAAACTCATCATTATTATTTTCGAAAGCTTTAAATAAATTTTCGTATCTATTAATATTACCATATTTTGAAGATTTTATATCTATAATTATTCTATTAAGATTATCATATTTATCTAGGTAATTTTGGATATTATAATTTTTTCTAATTTTTATATTTTGTTTTGCATTCATTCCAAATATAAAAATGTTATTTTTTCCAACATTTTCTTTTATTTCTATATTTGCACCATCCAATGTACCTATTGTTAATGCTCCATTTAGTGCAAATTTCATATTTCCTGTTCCTGAAGCTTCTTTACCAGCTTGAGAAATTTGTTCTGAAACTTCTGATGCCGATAATATAACTTTAGCGATATCAATATTATAGTTTGGAATAAATACTACCTTTAATAATTTATTACATCTTGTATCATTATTAATAACATCTGCTATATCTTTTATTAATGTTATTATATTAATTCCTGCTTTATATGCTGGATGAGCCTTACCTGCAAATATATACACTTTTGGTATTATATTTTTTATATTTCCTTCACAAATATTATTATACCTATCTAAAATCTGTAAAATATTTAAAAATTGCCTTTTATATTCATGGATCCTTTTTATTTGACTATCTACCATAAAATAATCCGGAATACATATTCCTAAATTTTCTTTTATATAATTAAACAGGTGTTTTTTATTATTTTGTTTAATATTTAGTAATGAATTCAAAAAACCGGTATTTTTTTTATATTTAAGCAATAATTTAAGATTATCTAAATCTGTTATCCAGTTATCACCTATTGTATCTGTAATTAAATTACTAAGTGATGGATTAGTCTCTAGCAGCCATTTTCTTTGACTTATTCCATTAGTTTCATTTATAAACTTTTTTGGATAAATAGAATTAAATATTGGAAAAGTTTCTTTTTTTAATAATTTAGTATGTAAAGCTGCTACCCCATTTACTTTATTTGTTGACGAGATACATAAATTAGCACAATTTAATACTATGTTATTATCTTTCGTTTTTGTAATTACACCTATTTCATCTAGTTTTTCTTGTGATAATTTTATTAAATTA
Source organism: uncultured Alphaproteobacteria bacterium (assembly GCA_963544995.1). Lineage (GTDB taxonomy): Bacteria > Pseudomonadota > Alphaproteobacteria > Rs-D84 > CACZYB01 > CACZYB01. Next base: position 14,803 of record CAUUHH010000016.1, read on the forward strand.
GCCTTTAAATTATTATTAATTTTTAACAAAATCTTATAATGGAATGGAAGTACTTCTTTTATAAATTTTATATCTATTTTTTCTAATGCTTCTGCCATTAATGTATGATTGGTGTATGAACATATGTTCTTTGTTTTGTTATATGCTGTACTAAAATCAAAATCATATTCTGTCATTAATATTCTTACTAATTCAGGTATAGCTAATGCTGGATGTGTATCATTTAATTGTATTGAAATATATCTTTCTATTTCTGATATGTCTTTTCCTGTTTTATTAAACCTGTTTATTAAGTCTTGAACAGATGCAGATGTTAGTAAATATTCCTGTTTTAATCTTAATATTTTACCTTCTGTTGTATCATCTTTTGGATATAAAAAATCAGTTAAATTATTTGATATTTTATCAACATTTGGTTCTTTATTATCTATTCTTTTAGAACTCCATAACCTAATATTTAAACAAGTATCAGAATTATAGCCTGTTACACAAATATCGTTTGCTGTAACTTCAATAATTTCTTCAGGTTTCCAAATAATTTTTTCTAAATAATTAGACCTTGAAACACTACCAGCAAATCCTACTTTATATTTAATATTTGTTTTTAACACTGCAGGATTTTCTTTTTCAATCCAATTATCTGGCTTTGCTATTTGAATATTATCCTTAAATTCTTGTTTAAAGAGACCAAAATTATATAGTAGACCATATCCAAACACAGGATATGAATGAGTTGCAAAAGAATCAAAAAAACATGCTGCTAATCGGCCAAGACCTCCATTTCCAAGTTGTGTAGATGGTTCTTCATTTAAGATATCATCAAAATTTATATTGTATGATTTAAATGCTTTTTTAAAAGCATCATATATTTTTAAATTAGTCAAAGTTTGCATAGATAATTTGCCAAGTAAATATTCCATTGATAGATATGCTGCAAATTTATTATTTGAATTTAATATTTTATTTTCTGTATTTATTTTATAATCTTTAAGTTCATTATTTAATAAACTGACAAATATTTCATAAAAATCTCTTAATTTTGCTATTTGTTTGTTTTTATTAAATTTATTAGATAAATAAAATTCTATTTTTTCTTTTATATAATTAACATTTTGTAAATTAGATTTAAAATTTTGCATTTGCTTTCCCCATCTTTGTTTTGTATAAATATATCATATTTTTATATTTTTACTATATTAATTTGTGGTTTAAAATTAATGGACGACTCTTTACTTAATCAAAAATTAGCGGCAAATCCTAATTTATCTGTTTGGGTTTCTGCAAGTGCAGGTACTGGGAAAACGACTGTTCTTGTAAATAGATTATTGAGATTATTTTTATCAGGGGTTTCTTTTAGCAAAATCTTGTGTCTTACATATACTAATGCTGGCGCAATAAATATGCAAAACAGAATTTATGATAAATTAAAAAAATGGGCTATTATCCCTGAGGATCAGCTAAAATTAGAATTAAAATCTTTATTCTCTGATACTGAAACAATGGATGAAAATAAGTTTAGAACCTTGATAAGTGATGCTAGGAATTTATTTCTAAAATTAGTTGACACCCCTACTCCGCTTAAAATTTATACAATACATGCGTTTTGTCAATCTATATTAAAAAGATTTCCTGTAGAGGCAAAAATATTGCCAAATTTTAAGTTGGTAGAAGATAATGAACAGGCTGTTTTATTAAAAGAAGCGAAACTAAAATTAATAAATTCTTTGTCTGATATTAATATGTCTTTACATAATAATTTTAATTATTTATTAAACAATATTTCTGAAAATGGATTTGAAGAAATTATCAAAAGTATCGTAAACAATAAAGATAATTTCTTATCTTTATTGTTAAATTATAAATCATTAGAAAAAATAGAGCAAAAATTACAAACATTATTGTTTTCAGATTTCGATTTTGCATATTCCGAATATATAGATGATCCCAAACTCTTAATAGAAAATTTAATAAACAACATAGATGTAAATAATTTAAGTACTTATTTAAATATTTTAAAGGATGATAATAAAGTAGAAGAATATATTAAGTTAAAAGAATGGTTGTCTTTAGATTTAGATGAAAAGATTAATAATTTTTCTAAATTATATACATATATATTTCTTAAAAAGGATGGAACAAAGTATTCTGATATAAAATATTTAATAAAGAAAAAATATTTAGAATTATATCCATATTTATTTAAATTTTTAAATGATGAAGCTACTAAATTAGAAAAATTTATCTCTTTCATAAATACTGTAAAATTGTATAAATTAAGTGTATCTGTTATAGATATTGGAATTGAGTTTATAAAAATTTATGATTCCATAAAAAAAGAAAATGATGCTGTCGATTTTAATGATTTAATTCTTAAAGTTAAATCATTATTTAGTAGACCAAATATTTGCGAATGGATTTTATATAAGTTAGATAATGATATTTCCCATATATTAATAGATGAAGCGCAAGATACTTCTCCATTTCAATGGAGCATCGTTGATATTTTAACAAATGAGTTCTTTTCTGTTGGTAGAAAAGAAAATGATATGAAAAGTTTTTTTTCTGTTGGAGATAGAAAACAATCTATTTTTAGTTTTCAAGGAGCTGATGTAAATTCTTTTGAAAAATATAAGGATATTTTTAAAAACAAAATAGAAAATTCTAGTTTCCCATTTTCAAATTTACCTCTTTCTAGATCATTTAGATCATGTAAAAATATACTGAAAGTTGCTGATGATAGTATAAAAATGTTATCTGGAGTGTTATTAGATAATGAACACTTAGAACATGTGCCAAATAGAACAGATTATGATGGATATGTAGAATTATTACCTCTTGTTATTACTAAAAATAAAGAAGCTAATGATGCTAATATTACTAGTTATACTATGATGGCAAAAATTTTAGCTGCAAAAATAAAATTTTTAATAGATAACGAATCGTTATCAATTCAGAATATTGACAAGAGTATAATCAAAAAGAAGATTGAACCTAAAGATATTATGATTTTAGTTAAAGACAGAAATCATTTAGATGAAGTAGTTTTGGCCTTAAATAATCTTAATATTAGTGTTGCTGGTAAAGATAGATTAGATTTATTAAGTAATATAGTTGTTGAAGATTTTATTTCTATTTTAAAATTTGTTATATCTAATTATGATGATTTGTCTTTTGCAGAAGTTTTAAAATCTCCTTTTTATAATTTTGATGATAATCAACTATTTGAGTTATCTTATAATAGAGATACTAGTATTTTAAATACTCTATCTAAATGTGAAAAATATACTAATACTTATACAGAAATTATTGAGATTATAAATTTGTCGAAAAATGCAACTCCCTTTGAATT
>CAUUHH010000017.1:0-17215 GCA_963544995.1 uncultured Alphaproteobacteria bacterium
ACTATACATATAAACATGTAAAAAATAATACCACTTTTCAGGTGGTATTACAATACGAAAAACATAAAATTTTAAATTAATTTAAGAAAACTATTATTTAATTTTCCTAAATATCAAACAGGCATTGGTTCCACCAAACCCGAATGAATTGGACAATACGATATCAACATTTTTTTCTTTCGGTTTAAATGGAACTAAATCTATAACTTCGGTCCCATCCTCTGGATTTTCTAGGTTTAATGTTGGTGGCACTATATTATCCTTTATCGATAACACAGAAAATATTGCCTCTACTGCACCTGCAGCCCCCAGTAAATGACCAGTTGCAGACTTTGTCGATGACATAGATATTTTATTAAGAGCAGATGCAAACACTTCTTTTACTGCATTAAATTCTATCATATCACCCATTGTTGATGTTCCATGGGCATTTATATAATCTATATCTGATGCATTTATACCAGCAGACTTAATCGCCATACTCATTGCCCTTTTTGCACCATTTCCATCTGATGCAGGCGCGGTAATATGATACGCATCCCCGCTAAGGCCATATCCTATAACCTCTGCATAAATTTTTGCCCCTCTTTTAACTGCATGCTCATATTCTTCTAAAACCAAGATTCCAGAACCTTCACTCATAACAAAACCATCTCTATTTCTATCCCATGGTCTGCTTGCCTTTTCTGGTTCATCATTATGCTGAGAAAGAGCCTTCGTCGCACTGAACCCAGCAACACCTATCGGATTTATTGCTGCCTCCGCTCCACCAGCGATCATAACATCTGCTTCATCTCTTAAAATAATCCTATATGCATCACCTATCGCATGGGTACCAGTTGCACACGCAGTAACGACAGAATGATTTGGCCCTTTAAACCCATATTTTATTGAAATATGACCAGACGCTAAATTAATAAGACATGCTGGAATAAAAAACGGTGATACCTTAACAGTATCTTTTTCCAACATATATTTTGATGTTTCATAAATGGTTCCAAGACCACCTATACCAGACCCAACAATAACACCAGTCCTGTCTTTTTCATAATCATTTTCTGGACACCATCTTGCATCATCTATTGCATCCGTTGCTGCCCCCATCGCATACTGAATAAACCTATCCATCTTTTTTATATCTTTAAATGGAATAACACTTTCTGCATTAAACTGACCTTCACCTGTTCCACATGGAACTTCTCCTGCAATACGCGTTGCAAACTTCGATGCATCAAAACCCTGTATTTCATGAATTGCAGATTTCGATTTTAAAATACCTTCTTCCCAATTATATTTTAAACCACAACCAAACGGACTTACAACACCCATACCTGTAACAACAACTCGTCTCATAAAAGCTCCCTTTACTACGAAAACTAAAAAAATATATTACACATTTATACAATTTTCAAGAAATAAACTGAACACCAAAATTACCTAGAATTTTGATTTTTACACGAAAAACATTTCGTATCAAAATACCTATATTTTCTATTCCAAGCATATAAGGTATTAGTAGATATATTATATTTACCTGCAACAATTTTAATATTTTCAGGATTAACACCTATATCCAACACATTTCTTAAAACATTATCAATAAACTGCCTATCATACGGACTGGATTTTCTATTTTTATAAACCCTAGTTTCAAAAATTTTAAACTGCCTATTCCAAGAATAAATAGTCTGTCTTGCAACCCCTATCAAATCAGCAACATATACTGTTGCCGCACCAATACCATCCATACTTTCTGAAAAAACAACAACATCTTCTAAAAATCGTATTTTTTCTTGATCAGTATATTTAAATTTTGTATCAAATATTTTTAATTTTCTGTTCCATTTATAAATAAGGTATTTTCCTATTTTAAATTTTTGTGCAACATTTATTATAGCATCAGTAACATTTTCACCATCAAAGATTTTATTTGCAACTTGTATACAAATACTTTTCTTCTCATCTTCGGAAAATAATTTGTTGCTAAAAATCATACCAGCTTTCTTATTCCAAGAATAAATCCTATTTCTATCGACGTTATACTTTTTAGAAATAAAATCCAAAATATCTGGCAAATCTTCCCCAGCAAGCTGGAACATCCTAACCTCTTCACAAATATTTTGTTTCTGCAATGAACTATAACCTATATTCATAAAACACCTCATTCATAAATATAGACAATTATATATTTTTGTATAATTAAATCAAGAACAAATATGAAAAAACTATTCTAAAAATGTTTTCAGTTTCTTTGCCCTGGTCGGATGCTTCAATTTACGAAGAGCTTTCGCTTCTATCTGTCTTATACGTTCACGAGTAACAGAAAATTGCTTCCCAACCTCTTCAAGTGTGTGATCTGTATTCATTCCTATCCCAAATCTCATCCTAATCACTCTCTCTTCTCGTGGAGTAAGTGTGGATAGAGCCTGTGAAACTATTTCGCAACAATTACTGTTTACCACCGCATCCAAAGGTTTAATTACATTCTTATCTTCCAAGAAATCTCTAAAAGAAGTATCTTCATCATCACCAACAGGCGTTTCCAAAGATATCGGAAGTTTTGCTATCTGTAAAACTTTTCTAACCCTATCAACTGGCATACCTATCTTTTTTGCAAGTTCCTCTGGGGATGGTTCTCGTCCCAAATTTTGCATCATATTACGAGAAGTCTTCTTCAATTTAGTAATGGTCTCTATCATATGAACTGGAATAGTAATAGTCCTTGCCTGATCCGCAATGGACCTTGTAATACCTTGCCTTATCCACCATGTTGCATAGGTAGAAAATTTATAACCACGCCTATATTCAAATTTATCAACAGCCTTCATCAAACCTATATTACCATCTTGCGTTAAATCCAAAAATGGCAATCCTCTATTGGTATACTTTTTTGCAATGGAAATAACTAAACGCAAATTTGCCTCTATCATCTCCTTTTTCGCAACTGCAGCAAACCTTTCACCCTTTCTAACGACATCAACAACATGCTTATATTCTTTAATAGGAAGACCCACCTCTTCTTCAATAGCATTCATTTCTTTTTTTATCTTATTAATTTCATCTATATGAACTGTTGTAAATCTTTTCCAATCTTTTGTTGTTATTTTACTAACTTCAGAAATAAATTTATTTGTAAGACCTAATTTAGAATACTTTTCCAGAAAATCTTCCCTTTTTATTTTCGAATTTTCAGCAAGTCTCAAAAGCTTTCCTTCTAAATTAAGAAGTTTACGATTCTTTTCAGACATTTCATCCAACAACTCTGTAATACAAACATCGTTAAGTTTTATTGTAGTCATATAAGAAACTAATTCCCTATATAACTTTGCATGCTTTAATTTAAAGGCAGCAAGATCCATCTTCTCATCTTCACTACCTTTTTTATTTTCTAATTTTCCTATCTTTGCATACAACTTCTTAATATTTTCAAACGTTTCCAAAACTTTTGGTTTCAAAGATTCTTCCATAACACCAATAGAAACCTGTGAACTATCTTCATATAAATCAGATGAATCCATTACATCATCATCATCCGCATCTGAAAATGAACTAACCTTTGTATCATCCTCATTTTCAATTTCTTCATCTTCTTCAGCTACTATATCTTTATCTAAAAAAGCATCTCCATACATTAAATCTAAATTTATTATATCCCTAAGTTGTTTTTTTTCTTGCAAAATTTCATCATACCAACCAAGTATCTTTCTAACAGTCATAGGGCTATCACAAAGACCTTCTATCATAAGCTTCCTACCAGCCTCTATTCTCTTTGCTATTGCTATTTCGCCTTCCCTAGTAAACAGTTCAATCGACCCCATAGCACGAAGATAATTTCTAACTGGATCACCAACACCAACATCAGTATACTTTACTTCATCAACATCTTTATGAGATAACAAAAACTGCTGAACCGCTAAATCATGCTTTTCTTTTTCTTCATCACTATCCGATTCTTCAACTTCTTCCTCATCCAAATCATCATCAAAATCTGATTCTTTTGCATCCATATTTAATATAGGGATTTCTTCCCCTTCATCATATTCTTCCTTAACATTAACCCCGACTTCAGAAAGTCTGATAAGTATATCTTCAACATCACTAAATGGCAGCAAATCCATCTCACAAGCACGCTCCACCGCATTTCTTGTAATACCGCCATCTCTTTTAGCCTTTTTTATCAGCTTTTTCAAATTTTCTGAAAAACTTTCAAGCAAAAATTCATCAGCATCTAAATTATCAATACTAATTTTTTCTTTAACTTCTTTCTTTATAACAACTGCATCATCCAATACTTTTACACTGGAATTTTCATGAATACTAATATTACCATCACTACTTGACACATCGGAATTAATAGAAAGACTATCCTTCTTTATTACCACTTCTTCTTTTAAATTTAAATCAATATTTTCAGATTCTACAGGAACATCAACCATATCATTACCGGGTTCAAAAGACGAAACATCATCAGTTTTTTTTGAACCAGCAGTAATAGAAGCAATTTTATTTAAAATTTCTAAAGATTTTTTTTTGAAAAACACAGGCAACACCAAAATTAATGGATTACAAACAAAAACTTGCAAAGTTTCTACACTACGAAACCTTAAAAGTCAAGAATTTTAAAGATTAAATACACAAGCAAAGTTTAAAACCAGAATAGAAAAACCTATTCAAACTCTTTCTCTTCTTTTTCGGCCAATTTTTCTTGTGCCTTTTCTAACTTCTTTTTATTTGCTTCTAACTTCTTTTCAGCCAAAGCTTGTTTCCTTTCACCATCTGCAATCGCACGGGAAAGATCATATTCTGAACAAATGCCAAGAAGCACAGGATTCTTTGGTTGTATATCTGCAATATCTTTATGCGTTCTATCTCTTATTGCTGCAATAGTCGTTTTAGTAGTCCTTACAAGTTTACAAATCTGTGCATCTGTAACATTAGGATGATTTTTCAAAATCCATAATATAGCATCTGGTCTACTTTGCCTTTGCGCCATAGGAGTATACCTATATTTAGTAGCACGACTTTTCTTAATAAATTCTTCTGATCCTTTATTCAGTTTTAACCTAGCCTTAGGATCTTTTTCACACTTTTCTATATCTTCCTTTGATACCATTCCATTTAAAATTGGGCTAACACCAACTATAACATCCGTTTGTTCCCTATCCGCCAGAGTCTGCACCTCTAATATATGCATACCACAAAAATCTGCGATCTGTTCAAACGACAATGCCGTATTATCAATCAACCATACCGCCGTTGCCCTAGGCATCAAAATTTTACCTATCATAAAAATTCTCCTAAAACTAAAGATTTAAGATATAAATTCATAAACTATATAAATATTTTTTCATAATTTTGCAAGCATTTATTAAATTTAATATAATTTTTATTTGAAAAAAGAAAAAAATCAGAATAAAATAGGAGGCATGGAAAGGTATACAAACAAAAACAAACTTAAAAGAACCATACAGATTGAATGTATGGCTGTTTTTGCATTACTTATTGCAAAAGATATTTCTGCAGCCAGATCTCGTATAAATCGAGCTGGGTCCAATCTTTCTAATCTTATCGATTATGAAAAATCAGGACTTAGGGCATCTGGCAAGACAAATATTGTGAACGTAAATAGTGGACGAGGAAATAATCCAAAAAATATAAGATGCAGTAAACCTGGCGATCCAAAATGTATTGGTGGAGCAAAGGACACATTTTTCCATTGCGGAAAAAATGCAAAACGAAATTCGGCTGGAAACGGCTGTGAGTGCACAGATCCACGTAATTATTCATTAAATCCAAAAAATCAATATGAATGCATAAAAAATTCTGAATTAACAAATGGTTCTGGTTATGATCCAAAAATTAAAAAAGCATGCGGAAAGGCTCTTATAAAGGTTGCTGAAAACGCATGTGAACTTTCTCCATTTAATAATGGTATGTCAAAAGAAATCGAAATAGAAAGTGGTGTAAGTTCAAAAATAAAATGTTATGACCCTGCAGATATGTTTATTAAACTTAAAACCAATGATTTAATGGTTGATACAGAAAACGAAGATAGTAATAAAAGATTCAGAAAATATGACGAAATTTGCGCAAATTATACAGAGGAGTTATTAAAAAACATAACTGAAACTTACTCTATAACTGGGGCAAATTCAATCACTTGCAAAGTAAATCGCGCTATCGCTGCTGCATCAAATGATTGCTATAAAACAACATTATCTGTTGGTCGTGCATATAATGCAGTTGAAAAAATTGAAGGTAAATTAAAGGAACTTTGCGGCAGACAAGGTATAACAAAACAATGGAATGCAATGTTCGGAAACGATCACACGGCTCAGGTTCAACATCTATTCCCAGACGATATTCCTGACAGATACAGACAAACTGGAAAACTTGGCGCAGCCGAAGGTATGCAACTGGTTGGGAATTTTCTTGACGGAAAAATTACCGATAAAAAATTAGATTGGGAGGCGCAAATAACCGCACTTGCCAACAGTTATAACAATACTGTTTCATCTGCATGCGGAAAGGAATATGAAATTGCGCAATATAATACTAACCTTCAAATTGCAGAAAAGAAATCTTCTCTTGCAAGAATGATTGATGAGGAAGGTGGGGTAAAAGGAACTCAAAAATACTTTATGAACCAGATTTCTGTATTCACCGGTGAAAACAGGACTAATAAATGGAAACGTGAAGGATTTATTGGTGGTATAAAAGATAAAAATGTCGAAAACAATAACGAAACAAGCATATCAATAATCAATCTAAGTGAAAACGAATTCAATAAAGAACAATTTGAAAAGAAAATAGAAATAAAACCTGGAACTACAAGATATCTTGTTCATACAGATAAAAGTTATGCAATTTTAAAGGTTGTAAAAGATACAAATACAACCATAACCCAAGAAAAATATAACAAAGATATGAATTTAAGTAACGATGCCTTGAAAACAATAATTGGAAAGACAGAAGCAAATAATTTTTAAAAGGAGACTGTAATGAAAAAACAAACATTAGTATTATTAGGAATACTTGGAATTATTACAAATAATGCAAATGCCAGAAATAACAGACGTTCTGGATATATGGGTGGCAGAACTAAAAATGTAAATATTTATGGCACCACGACTCAAATTAATGCGACAGCCGCCGATACCACAATGGTAAGTACCGATAAAACGAAACCTGCTCCAATAACTGATGCTGTTGCACAAAGGGAATGTTATAAAAATGTTGCAAGTGCATTAAAAACTTACTGTAACACTACAGGAAATACATGCAACAACCCAACAGAAATTTATGCAATGCTGACAGTTCCTGACGAAAAATTTTGTGCTAATTTTATCGAAACTGCGGTAAATAAACTTTGGAATAAATACGATGAATATACAAATAAAGATGAAAAAAATTGTAACATAGCTCTTGCAAGATCCCTTGCGGCAGAATCATGTTACAGATATGCACTAACCCAGCAAAATAAAGAAGTTGTTATAACCGAAGATAAATTTAGTGAGTATTGTGGAGATACAGCTATTAAAACAATATATGACAAAATTTCAAAAACACCTGGAAATATAGATACAGGTGACAGTTTACCAAAATATTTTGCAAGTGTTGGTTTTATAGGTTGGTCTAATCTTGCATCTTATACCAGACTTCTTGATGGTAAAATAGATTTTAAAACTAATGAATATCCAAGGGAACTTGTTCAACTTGTAAACTCCCTAAAATCTGAAGGTAACATGATGTGCGGTGATAAACATTACACACAATTATATGATACCAATATGCAACTATTTGACAAATCTGGTTCGCTTGAAAAACGTATCAATGAAAAAGGTATTATATCTGGAACCGTTGATTGGGGTGTAGATCAGCTTGGCGCAATAAAGGGTACCGATTGGTCCAACAGCATAAAACAAAACGGAATGATTAAGAAGAAATAACCATTTAATATGAATCTAAAAAAGAAAATAACAACAATTACAGGAACCGGCATATTATGGCTGGTTCCTTTTGTTATTTCTTTTAATGCTGGTGCAATAGATCAGCCTAAAACTCCTCCCCAAAAGGAAGTTAAAAATCCTACCTTAACAATAAAGGTAGACGAAGAAAAGCAAACAAGAAATAATCTTCAATCCGCAGCAAACATTTTTTATAATAAAGTTTTAAAATGCGATGACACAGAAAACAAGGATCCATACAAATATTGTAAAATAGATGGGAAAGATAATATTCCCGGCACAAAACACATACAAAAAAATGAAATCAATTTCACAAATATAAAATTATTTTTCAAAGAATTAAAAACTTTCCTTCCTCATAAAGAAAAACTTAATAATGAAAATAAAGAAAGAGCTGCAATAGAAGAAAAATTAAAAAATCAAATAGAAGAAATAGAAAAAAAGCTTAACGCAATCAGCTCATTAGAAAAAATTCTATTTAATAAAGAAGACGAAATTTTAAATATAGCAAAATTTAAAGATAAAAAAGATAAAGATTATTTTACATTTTTGAAAAACAATTACACTGGTCTTGGCTATTCAAAATTAAAAGGCAGACCCGAAATAAACTATGTTGATGGAATATTAACATCAAATGAAGATAAACAATATATAAATGATTTGAAAAACAATAATCCTTTATATCTTGGAAGCTCTTATACTCCAGATGTTCTAAAAAAATGGGAAAAATATTTAATAGTATTAAACAAAGTTGCAGATAATAATATAAACAATATGAAAAACTTTATAAATCAAAAAAGACAAGAATGTAAATGCGACAAAAAATATAACTGGTTTGAAAAAGATTTTAATATAGAAGCATACAAAAATAATAAATTAAATAAAATCCCAGGCAAAAATTTAAGACAACAAGTAGAAGAATGCCAAAACAGTTGTTCTGAAATTCCAGAAGAATGGAAAGAGTTAAAAATAGATGAAGCTTGTCAAATATACCTAGATTCAGAAATAAGCAAAACTAATACAACGATTATTAACACTTTTATTCAACAACACACATATGGAAAAGAGTTTAACTTAGATAAATTTAATGTTCTTTATAAAGGAGCATCATGTAAGGAATATTGTTCTAAAAAAGAAAAATGCGACTTAAATTGTGATAATGAAATTGACACTGATATTTCAAAAGATATGCTAAAAAGCGCAAAAAAAGTGATATATTACTGTTATAAAGGATATAAAAGCAATAAACGTTTAATAATCCCTGGAACAAATAAATGTAAACATCTAGGAAATGCTAATTATTATCTTAATATAATTTTTAAAGCATATACAGGTGGACAAGATCTTTTATGTAATAACGCGTGTTCTATAATACAAAAAGAAGATCCATCTATAAAATTAGATGAAAAAATATGTAACTACTACATGAATAAAGGAGTAGATTAATATAAAGATAAATGATAGCAAAACTTTCTGGCATAGTTGACAGTATTTTTGAAACCAGCATAATAATAGATGTTTTTGGGATTGGGTATTTAGTTTTTGTCCCATCATCAATAATAACATCAATCCATACAAAATCGTCCATATCACTATACACAGAAACCATAGTCCGCGAAGACAGCATAACTTTATATGGATTTAATTCAATTAATGAAAAAAATTTATTCAACCTTTTAATGACAGTCCAAGGTATCGGAGCCAAGGCATCTTTATCAATAATGTCATCCATACCATATGACACAATAAATAATGCAATATTGGCTGGTGACTATAAACCATTTACAAATGCAAATGGTATAGGTAAAAAAACCGCCGAACGCATAGTACAAGAATTAAAGGATAAAATTGCAAAATTAGACCTCGCTCCACAAATAAAATCAACAATAAAAAATATCGAAAATGATATGGTCGCAGAAGATACCATTTCTGCCCTTACAAACCTAGGTTATTCAAGAACACAGGTATTTCCAATAGTATTAAAAGAAATAGAACAAAACCCAATGATTTCAACACAAAATTTAATAAAATTAGTTCTAAAATCTATAAATAATTTTTAAAAATTTTCTTTTACACACATAAATTTTATGGTATCATTACCACATGCAAAAAATTATTCTGACATTATTAATATCTATCATTACCATCATTGGTCCAAACACCAACGCATCAAGACGTCGTGGCAATGCAAGACGTTCTGGTTCACTATCGTCCAGAACATATAAAACTTTTACTGGCAGATATAACCCATCATCAAATAATTTTAATTATACTTCATCAAATACTACTACCAGAAATTATCCCGGAACTGGTGATAATATGGTTTGCGGGATACCTGCTGCAGTTAATAACAATATTGCAAAAAAACAATGTGCAATTACTATCGCAAACGGACTTAAAACCTATTGTTCTCTTTATCAATGCACCACAAAAATGAAAGTTATAACTGGTTTTAATTTCCGTTTGGCAGGAATGGATAAAATTGAAACGACAGTAAATAATGAAAAATGCAGTGGAGAAAATTTAACAAAATTTTGCTCTAATTTTGAGGAAGAAATCATAGAAGGCCTTTGGGATTTATATTCCCCAAAAGTTATAAGAGAAAGAAAACTTTGTAACGTTGCCAGAACAAAATTTCACTCTGCCCAGGAATGCTTTAGACAAATAATTTCCTTTAAAAATAAAAATGCTATGGGTGCCGATGCATTTGATAATTCAAAAATAACAAAACTTGATAAAGAAATAGAAGAAAAATGCGGACTAGAGGCAATAAAGAAAAATTACGAAGCAATAGGAATAGATAAACTTACCGAAAACGAAATAAGTGAATATTTCACAAAAAACAATATGGAACTTTCCGGAACTGCAGTAAACAAACGAAAAAATCTATCATCACAAATTGCAACATTATTTGCCAACATAGGCGATAACAGTTGGAATTGGACAGGCCAAGTTGGAAAATTTGCTGATTTAAAACTGGATGCAAAATCAACATCATACCCTCGTGATATAGTAATGATGGCAAACACCTTTGTTGCAGATGGCGAGGCAGCCTGCGGCCAAAGTTTTAAAACAGACATGCAAAATACATCTTTTATCCTTGCCGATAACAGATCAGCCCTAGAAAAAGAAATAGAAAGAAAAGGTGTACTAAAAGCATTATTTGATTTCACAATAAATAACACTGTTAGACCATTCCTTGGCAATAAAGAAGCAGACAAAATTACAGGAAATGGGCTATTCCATAAAGAACCAGAAGACCCAACAGACAATATAAATTTAAAAGAAGAAAAGGAAAGACTAGACAACACCTTAAAAATGTGTCCTATGGATGAAACATCAGATAAAATACAAGAAAACATAAATAATTTTACAACAAAAATTAAAGAAATATTAGGCGACCTGGATAAAAAATATAAAGAATTAGAAGGAATAAACAAAAAAAGGTTCAAAGAAGGAGTAGATAATAAAGAACAAGAGTTTAATGAAACATTAAATAAGATAATAACAGAAACAAAAGGATATAAAAAAGTAAAGGATGAAAATGGTACAGAAAAATATCAAATTATAACTATTTCTGAAACAGAAATAAAAAATAAAATAGAAAAATTAAAAACTATAGAAATCTTTACTTGTACCAATATAGATGACAAAAAATTAAATGATATCTACGGGTTAAATCAGGAACCTCCTGCTCCAGAGCCAAAACCAGAACCAGATAAAAATATCGTATTCATATTAGAAAATGCTGTAAATTATGAAAACGACGATGATAAATTCATAAATGGATTAATAAATTCATTACAAACAAGTGCAAATGCTGTATGCAGCAAAAAAGAAATAAATGAATCTATTACATATGATATAAATACAAAAGAACCATCCAACGATACAGATACAATAAATAAAATAAAAACTTATATTGAAAACAATATGTGTAAAATAGATACTCCCACATAAAATAACTATTTATTGAAAAAACAATAATTATTAATATAATAACCGCACTTATAAAGGTAAAATTCTATGACTGAAGATAAACAAGATATAAAATGTTGTTCCTTTTGTGGTAAATCACAACACGAAGCAAAAAAATTAATTGCCGGCCCTAACGTTTATATCTGTGATTCTTGCATATCTCTTTGTATGGGAATTTTAAACGATGAAAAAAAGAATGAAATAAAAAATTCCCTAACAAAAACACCAACCCCAAGTGAAATATTATGCCACCTAGATGATTATATAATCGGACAACAAAGGGCAAAAAAGGTACTATCTGTTGCTGTTCATAATCACTATAAGCGTTTATATAATAAAGAAACAGAACAAAGTATAGAAATCCAAAAATCCAACATACTTTTGCTTGGTCCAACCGGCAGTGGTAAAACCCTACTTGCAAGCACCATGGCGAAATTTTTGGATGTCCCATTTGCAATTGCCGATGCAACAACATTAACTGAGGCAGGTTATGTCGGTGATGATGTTGAAAGTATTTTATTACGCCTGCTTCAGGCAAGTAATTTTGATGTTGAAAAGGCACAACGTGGTATAATTTATATAGATGAAATTGATAAAATTTCCAGAAAATCTGAAAATCCATCTCTTACCAGGGATGTAAGTGGTGAAGGTGTTCAACAGGCTCTATTAAAATTAATTGAGGGAACAACAGTTTCCGTTCCACCACAGGGCGGTAGAAAACATCCAGAAAAAGCAAACATACAATTTGATACTTCAAATGTTCTATTTATATGCGGTGGGGCATTCGAAGGAATAGATAAAATTATCGCAAAAAGGATTGAAAAAAGTTCTATAGGATTCGAAGCAACCATAAATTCCAAAAAAGAAAAAAGCACATCTAAACTTTTATCACAAATAGAAACCGAAGACATAATCAGATACGGAATAATCCCTGAAATGATGGGACGTCTTCCAATAATTGTAACTCTTGATGAACTCAGTGAAGAGGCACTATGTGCAATCCTAACAGAACCAAAAAATGCCCTTATAAAACAGTATCAGGCTCTTTTCCAAATGGAAGATACATCTCTTGAATTTACACCTCCCAGCCTTACTGCCATCGCAAAACTTGCAATAAAACGAAAAACAGGTGCCAGAGGTCTTCGCTCTATAATAGAAAACTTATTACTTGATACCATGTTCGAATTACCAGATAACAAATCTATTAATAAAGTTATAATAACCGACGATGTTATTGAAAAAGGAACCAAACCAAAAATAATGTATACAGATAAAAAGGAAAAACAAATAGTTTGATAATAACTCACCTACCTACATTCATTATGTAGGTATTTTTTTAATTTAGAAAGGATAAATAATGAACAAAAATATCATAGCAATAGACGGCCCTGCAGGTGCAGGCAAAGGAACCTTAACAAAAAAATTATGCGCACATTATAATTTTGTTGGCCTAGACACCGGAAGCTTATACAGAGCAATCACTCTAGCAATGATAGAACAAAATTATGATATGGAAAATATATATGAGGCATCTGCAATAAAACTTTGTGATAAATTATCAAAATCTCACGAGATACTAAACTTCGCAAAAAAGCCGGAAATTCGTTCAAAATTAACAAGTACATATGTAGCGTCCGTTGCAAAAATCCAAGATATCAGAGCCATAATGAGACAATATCAAATAAATTTTGGTACCAATCCTCCATCACTTGATAATGGCTCACCAGCAAAAGGTGCCATTATAGAAGGACGTGATATAGGAACAGTAATCTTCCCTAATGCACCAGTAAAATTTTTCATAACTGCTACAGCCGAAGCCAGAGCCAGCAGAAGGTTAAAAGAATACATAGATCAAGGCGAAAACACAACTTATCAAGAAGTTTTGGAATCAATTATTGCCAGAGATGAGGCAGACAGAACCAGAAAATCCAGCCCTATGATCCAGGCGGATGATGCAATACTTATAAATACATCCGAAAATGATAAGGAACAAACTTTCGAAATTGCAAAAAATATAATAGACAATCGTCTAAAATTAAGTTTATTATAAAAAAACTAAAAACTTTCTAATAAAAATTATTCTACAAAAATAAAAGGATAGACATGATAAATTTTCTTAAAACCAATAAAAAGCTATTATCAATAATACTTTTGGTAACATTAATAATACCTTTTGCTTTTGCATCATTTAATCACATTTTTCCCAATAATGGCGATACCATAGAATTTTTCTATGATACTATCTTTATAAATAAAACTATCCCTTTCGAATATAATGTTGGCAGAGATATGCGCTTTTTACCATTCCAGATGCTAGATTATAATTTAATCCTATTACTTCCAAAATCTATAAATAAAATACCTGCAACATATATCTATTTATTTTTTAAAGTTTTAATATTACTATTCACAATATACAAATTTATAAAATTTATATGTAAACATTACAATATAAAGTTCGATTTATTCAAATTCAGTTTAATAATTTTCACAGCAACAAACTTCAAAACTATAGTGGGTATCGCTAAAGAACCAGTTTACAGTGAACTGTTACTAAGCACGCTATTTTTAATATTCTTTTACTTTTATATTATGGGACAAAAAACTGGAAAGTTAAAATATTACATCCTTTCTATTATTCTTATGTTTTATATGTCTTATATGAAAGAAGTAGTCTTTTCACTTTTCTGGACATTATCATTAATACAAATATTGTTTAACAGAAAAAATCTAACTAAATTTGATAAAATTTTTAATATTGCCAGTCTTTTAAACGGTATAATATTTTTATTACTATATTATTTCATAGTAGTCAAAAATTACAACAATCCAGTATATATTGGTACAACAACTTTTAAACCAATAAAAGATGCAATACAAATCATAATAGTAACATTACAAAAAAGTCCATTTTTACTAATTTTAATACCTATATATTTTATTAACTTATATAAAATCATTAAAAATGATAAATATTTTAATATCCATTTATTATCAATTATAGGAGGAGTTTACGCCTTTGAATTTCTAATAATATTTAATTTTGGAACTGGACTACAATGGTATTATTCATTTCCATTAATTTTGGCTATTCCATACATATATACCTACATTAATCAACAAGAATACAAAGAAAAAAATAAAATATTAATAATATTAATAATTATATTAGCTGGATTTATAATAAAATACCGCAGAATCAGAAGGACATTTATCGATAAAAAAGATGAAATAATATTAAAATCTGAAATAAAAGATTTAATTCCATACATAAAAGAACACAACACATGTATTATAGGTAATCATTATAGTCATAAAATTGTCAACAGATTATTACTAAATAAATTACATAATAACGAAACAATAGCATATATTAAACCAAATAATATAGAAAAAGCAAAAAATTATAAAATCATAATAATAGATAAAAAGGATAAACTGCATGGAATAGAAAATTTAAAATCTGCAAACAATTATATACATAAAACTATTTTTAAATCTAATGATAATAACAATTATATATCATACGAAGTTTTAATAAAAAATTAGATAAAATAAAAACTCTTGATTTTTTATTTAGTATTAATATAATAAAAAAAGTCTTTTGCGGGTGTAGCTCAGTTGGCTAGAGCGCAACCTTGCCAAGGTTGAGGTCGAGGGTTCGAGCCCCTTTACCCGCTCCAATTGCCAAAATTACAAATATCAAAATTCAGTTGATTATTAAAATTTAATAGCTTTAAATACAACAAAGCTATGGAGACAATTTTATGCAAAATTCTAAAATAAATAAAAATAATCTTTATTCAATTATACTTTTAACTTTATCCATAATTACTATTGCCTTTGCATCACTAGCCCACATTTATACAAACAGTGGCGACACAATAAATTTTTTTTCTAACAGTATCTTTATAAACAATTTTATGCCTTTCGAATATAATGTCGGCAGAGACATGCGTTTTTTACCATTCCAGATGCTAGATTATAATTTAATCCTATTACTTCCAAAATTTATATCCAGATTTTACTCAGTATATGGACTATTATTTATAAAGGCTTTGTTACTACTTTTTACAATATATAAATTTATAAACTTTATTTGTAATCAATATAATTTGAAATTCGACCTACTCAGATTCAGTATGATAATTTTTACAATTACCAGTTTTAAATATACTATCCGCCTATTTTCAGAACCGGTCTACAGTGAACTGTTGCTAAGTATATTATTTTTAATATTCTTTTACTTTTATATTATGGGACAAAAAACTGGAAAGTTAAAATATTACATCCTTTCTATTATTCTTATGTTTTATATGTCTTATATGAAAGAAGTAGTCTTTTCACTTTTCTGGACATTATCATTAATACAAATATTGTTTAACAGAAAAAATCTAACTAAATTTGATAAAATTTTTAATATTGCAAGCCTTTTAAATGGCATCATATTTTTATCACTATATTATTTTATTGTTATCACTAAATACAGCAATCAATATTACATTGATCCTACCAGCAAAACTTTATATACATTTACAAGAAGTATTATTGCACAATTCCTTAAAAATCCATTTCTACTAGTACTAATTCCACTTTATTATTTCAACATCAAAAAATTATTTCAAAAAGATGAATTTTTAAATTTACATATATTATCATTAATTGGTGCTGTTTATACTTTCGAATTTCTAATAATACTTCAAATTGGAACATGGGCCGCATGGTACTATATATTCTCATTGGTACTATCTATTCCTATAATATATTTTTTAATTCCAAGTATAATAAAACCAAAACTGTTAAAAAAATTTATTATATCTATATTAATAATCGGCTCTATTGCAAAGGGATTAAGGATACGAAGAACAATCCTAGATTTCAAAGATGAAAAAACACTTCAAACAGAAATACAAAATTTACTTCCAGATATAAAAAATCATAGTGGAAATATTTGTGGAATAAAAAACCATGGTGATTGGTACCGCAATATAAACAGATTACTTATGAGCGAAATTAATTTAAAAACTGAAATAGTAAAAGAATTTGAAAATACAGAAATAGAAAAATTGAAATCATGTAAAATATTGGTATTTTATAGAAAAACCGAAGAAAATTTACTAAAATTTTTTAAAAACACAAATTTATATGAATACAAAGAAGCTTTAAAACACAAATACAAATTTTTAATCAAAACTAAGCAAAAAAAGGACATTATATAAAGTCCTTTTTCTTAATTATAAAACTATAATAAGTAATAAGCTTTAAATACT
>CAUUHH010000018.1:0-16831 GCA_963544995.1 uncultured Alphaproteobacteria bacterium
ATCATTACTGTAAAAATGCAGAAAAGAAAAAGTGCCCTGCTGGTGAATATACTAATGGACAGATTTTACATAGTCAATGCTGGAGTATTGCAGGGGATGATGCTTGTAGAAAAAAGCCTGGTTATTATGCAACTATGGGAGAATGTAGGTTATGTCGTAAAGGTCATTATTGTCTCGATGGAGTATCAAAAACTTGTCCAAATGGGTATTATACGGATAGTCAAGGTAATACCAGTTGTAAGGTATGCCCTAAAGGTCATTATTGCAAGTATGGTTATAAGGAAGAGTGTCGGGATGGTTACTATCAGGATGAAGAAGGTAAGGGCGGGTGTAAAAAAATAAGTGGTACAATTAAAGGTATATATTTTGGTTATGTAAAGAATTATTTGAGAATTGATTTAAACCCTGAAAAATATTGTAATAAAAATTTATACTGTAGTAATAAATTGGAAGAAATGGGTTCTGGTGGTAAGGAGTATTGTACGTATGGTACTCATCCAAACTGTGGTGCAGGTTTAGGTTGTGAGCAGTGGATGGATGGAATCGTAGTTGGAAATAATGGTAAACTTCGTACCAGATGTAATAGATTTACTGGTGACACCGATTGGGTTGCTGGGTGGAAATGATTATTTATAATTTTTATTACTAAAATTCATTAGTATATTGAAAAAAAATGTGTATAATTACTCTATGTTTATTAGAAATTTTAAATTTAGGGTAATTTTTTTATTTTTTTCTATTTTTATAGTGTTCTTATTTTATGTTTATTTTATTCCTGTTAATAAAAAAGAAACTTTAATAGAAATTAAAAATGGTGATATTTTAAATTCTGTTGTTTCAAATCTTTATGATAATAAGGTTATCGATTCTAAATTTTTATTTAAATTTTGGATTTATCTTACATTTAATCAGAATAATTTAAAAATTGGTGAATATAAAATTCCATATGCGGCATCGATTAATAATATAAAAAATATTATAACAAGTGGATATATATATAATAAATATATAACTATTCCAGAGGGGTTAACAATTAAACAAATAAAGGAAATTTTATCTAATAATTTCGATTTAAAAGGAGAGATTGTTGAAAAAATTGAAGATGGAGATTTGCTTCCCCAAACATATGCATATAATAAATCTGTAACTAAAAATGACATAATTTTAAGAATGAAAGATGCAATGAATGCGACAATAGATAAAGAATGGGATGATAGAGATGTCGGTTTGCCAATTAAAACAAAAAAAGATGCAATAATATTGGCTTCTATTGTTGAAAAAGAGACAGGAATTTCAGAGGAACGAGGACTAGTTGCATCAGTTTTTATTAATAGGTTAAATTTAAATATGAGATTACAAAGTGACCCGACTGTTGTTTATACTTTAACAAATAAATATGGCAGTATGAAAGGTAAAAAATTATATTCCAAACATTTGTCGGCAAATACTAAATATAATACATATAGGATAAAAGGCCTTCCGATTGGTGCAATTTGTAATCCAGGGATAGATAGTATAAGAGCAGTTTTACATCCTGCAAAAACAGATTATTTATATTTTGTTGCAGATGGTAGTGGCGGACATAAATTTGCAAAGACCTTAGCAGAACACGAAAAAAATAGGAAAGAATGGAAAAAATTTAAATTAAAAAATAATTAAATTATCTTGACATTTGTCGTTTTATGGATATTATATAAACCCATCGAATGGGTGATTAGCTCAGCTGGTAGAGCAACTGACTTTTAATCAGTGGGTCACAGGTTCAAATCCTGTATCACCCACCAGTGTCTATCTGGGTTTCGTGAGAGTGTGAAAATCTTGAGTAATTGGCAGGTTTGCCGCATATTTTTGTTATTGTATGACTATCACATACATTGTTTTTACTTTAAATATCCTTAATTTTGCTAAATGTATATAGTGGCTGTTTTTGTAAAGTCACTACTTATGTTTAAACATTAATATTAAAATATTGTTCTAAATATGTTCTTTTCTCTTTACATATAATTAAAGTCTGTTATTATAGACAAAAAGAAACAATAACATATAAAGGAAGGTAATATAATGAGAAATTAGTACAGGGAAAAAAGGAGGTAAAATGAATACTAATTTAGAAATTAAATATGTAGAAGTACATATCATAAAACCTTATAATAAAAATCCCAGAATACATTTAGATAAACATATAGATGAAATAGTCATTTCAATAAACACTTTCAAATTCACAAATCCGATTTTAATAGATGAAAACAATATAATTAGTAAAAAAGGTGATTTATGGAAACTAGATAAACATATTATCTATTGTGGTGATAGTTTAGAAGATGAAAGTTTTCATAAGTTGATTAATGAAGATAGAGCTCAAATGATTTTTACAGATGCACCATATAATGTAAAGATAACAGGTCATGTGTGTGGTAATGGTAAAATTTAACATCAAGAGTTTGTTATGGCTTCTGGTGAAATGACTTGTCAAGAATTTACAAATTTTTTAAAGAAAGCTTTTATAAATTTAAAAAATTATTCAATAGATAGTTCATTACATTATTTATGTATGGATTGGAGACATATTATTGAAATAACTTCTGCTTGTAAAGATGTATATACAAAAATGAAAAACTTGTGTGTTTGGAATAAAACAAGTGGTGGTATGGGATCATTGTATAGATCTAAACATGAATTGATATTTGTTTATAAGAATGGAACTGAAAAACATATAAATAATGTTGAATTAGGTAAACATGGAAGAAATAGGACTAATGTATGGGATTATCCAGAAGTAAATTCGTTTGGTGAAAATCATAACGATTTAAAGTTTCATCCAACAGTAAAGCCTGTTGCTATGATAAAGGATGCTATAATGGATGTGACTTATAGGAAAGATATTGTATTAGATTGCTTTTTAGGTTCAGGATCTACTTTAATAGCTTGTGAACAAATGGATAGAGTTTGTAGAGGTATAGAGTTAGAGCCTAAATACATTGATGTTACAATAAAAAGATGGCAAGAGTTAACAGGTAAACAAGCTATAAATCTATTAAGTAATAAAACCTTCAATGAATTAGGAGGTGTTTAAATGGTAGATAAAAATGTTGGATATAAACTTCCTCCTAAAGATCATCAGTTTAAAAAAGGACAGTCAAATAATCCTAATGGAAGACCCAAAGGGTCTATAAGTTTAAAAAAGTTATTACAACAAGAGGATAAAAATTAAAATTGTTATATTTTAATTTTACACTATATAATCTACTAACAATTTTCTAAATATAAGATTAAATAATATGATCAAAAATAAAGATTTTCAAATTTTGCAAATACTATTCAACTCTCATTGGAACCTTTTAATTGATTATCAAAGATATCTACAATACTTCTAGTTTTATTACCTAATTTATTAGTTGCAATTTTATATCCAGATTCAAGATTGCTTCTTTCATTTATATAATTTTTTATAGAATGGAAGTCAATTTTGTTAAAATCCTTTGCAAAGTCAATCATAAATTTTTTTATAACATAAAATTGACCAACACTTAAACTATTCGTATTTTCAGGATCAAAGCACTCTTTTATTTCTTTTGAAAATTCTGTAAAATATTTTTCTGCAATTGCAAATAGGTTTTTGACATCTTCTTCTGAATATTCCTTATTATAATAAATTCCTGGTGGTAAATTAATGTCACAAACTTTATTTTTTCCAACTATTTCTTTTGGTTCTTTCTCTCTTAAATATGGTTTTGTAGCTGTAACTATTTGCTTTAATAATTCACTATTTAAAGAATAAAAATACATAGTTATAGGATCTACTCTATTAAACCAATCATTAAAATCAGCTGGAACTTTATATTGTAATATATTTTCGCCTTTATCTTGATATAATATTTCATCTAATTTTTTTATCAAATTAGGTGAAGCATATATATTAAATGACAATCTTCCTTTTGTATTTTTAAAATTATGCTTAACAGTGTGAAACTCTCTATAGTACCAACCGTTTGTACTACCATCTTTTTCTGTGTCAACAGTTTTCAATAAAGAAACTTCATTTTTATAATCAGCAGTTGCAACAGCATAAACTTTATCTATATAATCAAAAAATTCTTTACAAGCACCCTCAGGAATTTTTGCTTTTTTATGATCTGTAAAACCTGCTCCTCTTAAAATTCGTAAATTAGTATACCTCCATTTTAAAGCTTCTGATAAACTACTCATCCCCTCAAGATCAGAAAAAAGATCAATATATTCATTAAATGTAATTTTCATTTTTATATTTCAATAAAGTTAATTATATAATAAAATTATGTTAATATAATAACACAAATATTATATTATTAAATAACAAAATTATAATAATTAATATAAATATGAAAATACCAAAAACTTTAGAAGAATTAAAAACTTTAACTTATTTACAGATAGAAGAACTTAATAAACATTATCATATAAAAGGCACAACCAATCATACAACTCAAAATAATTACAGATTGTTATGGTATAAAATACAGTGTGAAAAATTTAATCAAAAATTAAAAATAAAACATAAAAATAGATTAGACAGATATGCAACAGATCCAGAACATTATATATCAACAAGCAGGCAGACAAAATATTCTATTAAAATAGGCACTCAAATAGAAAAAATTTATAAAGGTAAGCAATATATAATAAAAGCTCTAGGAAATGATAGATATTTATATAATAGTAAGGAATATACTTCGATATCAGGAATAGCAAGAGAGATTTGTGGACATAATGTGTCGGGGTATAGGTTTTTTGTGTTTAAGGGGTAAAATAAATAAAAATTTATTAAATATTATTGATTTTTGTTTTATTGTTTAATGTATATTTGCTGATATCTTGACGGTATTGAGCTAGAATATCTCTTTGTATTTTTGTTACAATTCCAATATCATAAGAATCCATAAAAGTTTTAACAACTTATTTAATAAAATTTCTGCTTTTCTATACATAAAACAATCTGTTTTCGTCTAAAATCACCTTTCCAATAGTTTTATGATAGTTTAATACACGTTTTAATAAAAATTTATCTTTTATTTTTCACGTTTTGATAAAAAAGAATAATTTTAAAGTGTTTTAATAAAATAAGATAATAAAAAAAAATATAAATATAGTAATAATTTATTTACTACATTTTTTAATTGACTTTTTATGAAAATGCTGTATATACTTTACAACAAAGTAGATGTGATTATGAATATAAAACTTAAAGATATTTCTACTATAAAGCTCGGGTATTCTATAAGAGAAAGGATTGAAGCTTCTTTTGCTTCTGATGCTATTGGTATAATTTTTCCAAAGGATATTTCGGATAATGGTAGGATAGATTTTGAAAATGTTACACCTGTGAAAATTCCAAATACCAGAAAATTTATATTAGGTGATAATGAAATTTTGTTGCAATCAAGAGGAAAGTTTATAAACAACCTTTAAATAAAAAATTTATAGCATCCAGTTTATTATTAAGGATAATTGTTAACTCATCTGATTTTTTACCAGAATATATTGCTTTGTATTTAAATTCTCAAATTGGACAAGCAGAACTTAATCGTTTATCATCAACTTTAACAATAAAAAGTATTGTTAAATCAGAATTAGATAAAGTGGAAATTCCTGTTTTACCAATGGATTTACAAAAGAAACTGGTTGAATATTCAAAAGCTTTTAATAATTGGATGATATTAAATAAAAAACAATTATCATTACAAATAAAAATATTTAATAATATAATTGATAAAATAATAGGAGGTGATAATGGCAAAAATAACACAAACAGATTTAAATAGTGTACTATGGGAAGCAGCAGATTCAAGTCGTGGTATAATTGATGGTGGTATATTCAAAGATTATATTTTAACATTTTTATTTTATAAATATCTTTCTGATAAACATAAGGTTGAAAGGAAACAGTTAGAGAAAAATATGGCAAAGATAAAGATCGTTTAAAAAATAAATTAGAACTTGCTCGTTTTCGTGTGCCAGATGGAGTAATTTTTGATGATATTTTTAACAAGCAAAATGAAGATAACATTGGTGAAATAATAAATCTTGCATTGCATAAAATAGAAGAAGAAAACGAAGAAACTTTAAATGGAATTTTTAATGTAGATTTTAATTCCCAAGCAACTCTTGGTCCAACCAGTCAAAGAAACAAAATGTTAAGAAATTTAATAAATACATTTCAAAAAATTGATTTAACAGATGTTGATAATGATATTTTAGGTAATTCATATATGTATTTGATTCAAAAATTTGGATCAGATGCAGGTAAAAAAGCAGGCGAATTTTTTACTCCACACACAGTTGCAAAATTGGTTGCAAAATTGGCAAAGCCAAAATCAGGTGATAGGATTTGTGATCCAGCTTGTGGTTCAGGTTCTCTTTTATTATTAACTGCTAAAGAAGTTAAAAGTGGAGATTATGCACTTTATGGTCAAGAGCAAACAGGTTCAACCTATAATATGGCAAGAATGAATATGTTTTTACATAACGAAGATTCTGCAAGAATAGAATGGGGTGATACCTTAAACGATCCAAAACTAGTGGAAGATGATAATTTAATGAAATTTGATGTGGTTGTTGCTAATCCGCCGTTTTCACTTGACAAATGGGGTGAGGAAAAATTACAAAACGATAAATATAATCGTTTTTATCGTGGAATGCCTCCAAAATCAAAAGGTGATTATGCTTTTATTTCTCATATGATTGAAACAGCAAAAGCACAAAGTGGTCGTGTAGTAGTGCTTGTTCCACATGGTGTTTTGTTTCGTGGTGCAAGTGAAGGAAAAATTAGACAAATACTTATAGAAGAAAATTTACTTGATGCAGTAATAGGTCTGCCAGCAGGATTGTTTCAAACAACAGGAATTCCAGTTGCAGTATTGATTTTTGATAGAAGCAGAGAAAAAGGTGGAATAAATGAAAATCGTAAAGATATTTTATTTATAGATGCTAGCCGTGAGTTTATATCAAATAAAACACAAAATGAATTGTCAAATGACAATATTGAAAAAATTTTAAAAACTTATATTGATAGAATTGAAATAGATAAATATTCACATATTGCAAGTTTAGATGAAATTATTGAAAACGATTATAACTTAAATATTCCAAGATACGTTGATACATTTGAACCTGAAAAACCAGTAGATATAAAAGCAGTTAATGAAGAACTAAAACAAGTTGAACAAGATTTAAATGATGTTAACATAAAATTAAAAAAATATTTGATAGAGTTGGGGGTTAGGTAAGGGAAAAAAAGATGAAAAAAATACGTAAGAGAAGAGTTTTTTCCATAAAAAAAGAATTATTGCAAAAATCTCAAGAAGCAGCACTTTCTGCTGTGGAAATTTTTAATAATCCAAATATACATTTTAAATCAGAGACATTTATTGTTTTGATGATTATTGCTTGGACATATTTATTGCATGCCTATTATAGGAGTAAAAAAATTGATTATTGTTATTATATTAAATCTAATGGAAGAAAAAAGTACGATAAAACAAAAAATGGAGGAAAAAAACGTTGGGACTTAGGAAAATGTTTAAATTGTAATAAATGTCCTTTAGATTCTAAAGTTAAATCTAACCTTACTTTTTTAATGGGAATACGACATGAAATAGAACATCAAATGACAAATAAGATAGATGATTTGATAAGTGCAAAATTTCAAGCTTGTTGTATTAATTTTAATGATACAATGAAAAATTTATTTGATGAAAGTTTCGCATTAGATAATAAACTTGGTTTAGCAATTCAATTTTTTGGATTTTCTGAACCGCAAGCAAGATCTTTAAAAGATATTAAAGGGGTACCACAAAATGTAATAGATTTTATAAATTGTTTTGAAAAAAATATGCCTGAAGAGGACTTTAATAGTTCAAAATTCAGTTATAAATTAATATATACACCATGTTTAGTAAATCATATTGGTCAAGCTGATAAAGCATGTTTTTTTATTAGTGAAAAGAGTGCAGAAGGTAAAGAAATTCAAAATATTATGGTGAAAAAAATAGAACACGATAAGTTTATAGCTGGAGATGTAGTAAATCGTATGAAATCAAAAGGTTTTAAAGATTTTAATATGTATAAACATACTCAATTATGGAAGAGATTAGATGCAAAAAATCCAAGATATAAGTATGGTTGTTTAGTTGCTAGAAAAAGTTGGTATTGGTATCAATCTTGGATTGATAAAGTAGAAGAAGAATTACTAAAGAAAAATAATGTTAAAAAATAAAATTCCTGATGGTTTGAAAGTTAAAAAGGTTTCAGAACTTGGTAAAGTTGTTACAGGTTCTACTCCGCCTATGTCTGATAAATCAAATTATAATGGCAATTTCCCTTGGGTAACAGCACAAGATTTTAAAGGAAAATATATTTATGATTCTGTAATTAAATTGTCCGATAAAGGTAAGAAATTGTCAAGAATCATTCCAGCTGGCAGTATATTAGTTACTTGTATTGCTTCAATAGGTCTTAATGCTATTGCTGGTGTTGATATGGCAACAAATCAGCAAATTAACTCTATTATCCCAAATGAAAATACAAATGGAGAATTTTTATATTATCTTATTGATAATAATGCAGATTATTTAAAAATATTTGCAGGTGCTGGTGGTATGTTAATTTTATCAAAAAGTGAATTTGAAAAAATAAAATTTACTGTTCCACCACTATCAGAGCAGAAAAAAATTGCTGAAATTTTGAGTGCTTGGGATAAGGCTATTGAATTATTGGATAGGAAGATAGATTTAAAAAGTCAGCAAAAAAAGTATTTAATGCAAACTCTATTAACAGGTGATACTCGTTTATCTGGATTTAGTGCTCCTTGGCGAGAGGTTAAACTGGGAGATATTTTAAAAAATATTAGTAAAAGAAATAATATTGGCATAAAAAGAGTTTTAAGTATATCAAATAAATTTGGTTTTATTTTACCAGAAGAATATTTTTCAAAATATATATCAAGTAAAGACTTATCTAATTATAAAATTATATCTAAAAATGAATTTGCTTATAATCCTGCACGAATAAATGTTGGTTCTATTGCTAAATTAACTGATTATAATAATGGAGTTTTATCTCCAATGTATGTTATTTTTAAATGTGTAGATATTCACACTGATTATTTTTATCATTGGTTAAAAACATATGAATTTAATAAAAAGGTTTGTTTGTGTTCACAAGGTTCAGTTAGAGAAACTGTAGATTTTAATTCTTTATCTTCTATAAAAATAAAAATCCCAACAGATATAAAAGAACAAGAGAAAATTGCTGAGATTTTGACTTTGGCTGATGAAGGAATTTCTTTATTAAAAAAGAAAAGGGAGTTAGTAAAACAACAAAAAAAATATTTGATGCAAACTTTGCTAACTGGACAAATAAGAGTTTCAGTTTAAAGGAAACAGTATGGAAAATACAATTTTAAACAATTATAATATGCCAGATTTTGATGAGGCTTCTTATTCTCAAATTCCCGCTATAATTCAACTTTGTGGGTTGGGGTTTAAATATATTTCTCGTAATGAAATAAAAAAATATCGTTTGTCAAATTCTCAATATATTTTACGAGATATTGCGGTTAAAACATTAATTAAAATAAATCCAAATATTTCTGAAAAATCAATTATTGATGCAATTATTGAATTAGAAAATATCAAAATGGATGCTGGTGTTATAAAAGCCAGTGAAGATTTTTATGCTAATTTGTTAGCTGGTGTTTCTGTAACTGAAATTGTAAATGGTAAAAAAATATCTCCACAACTAAAATTTATAGATTTTGAAAATATTGAAAATAATGTTTTTCATATTACATCAGAATTTGAAATATCAGAGATATTAAACAGACGACCAGATATCGTTTTGTTTGTAAATGGTATTCCTCTGGCTGTGATTGAAAATAAAAAAGCAAGTGTTCCAGTTGAAGAAGCAATCAATCAAATGATTCGTAATCAAGCAGGTAATAACACTCCAAAATTTTTTATATTTCCACAAATTTTGATTGCAACAAATGGACGAGAATTAAAATATGGAACTATGCTTACACCAGCAGAATATTATTCTGTTTGGAAAGAGAATAGTAAATTACCAGAAATAAAAGTTAGTAATGATATAATAAACAAAGTTTGTCGTGATTTAATTCGTAATCCTTATAAATTTAATGGTATAAGTGAAAATGAACAGTCATTTGGTATTTATAATTTACTTCGTCCAGAAAGATTATTAGAACTGGTTAAAGGGTATGTTTTTTATGATGGTGGTAAAAAGAAAATAGCAAGGTATCAACAGTATTTTGCAATCAAAAAAACTATAACTCGTATTAAATCTACAAAAACTCCACAAGAAAGAAATGGTTTAATTTGGCATACTCAGGGTTCTGGTAAATCTTTGACTATGGTTTTGTTGGTTTGTGAACTTACAAAAATATTTAATAATCCACGAATAATAATAGTTACAGATAGAAAAGATTTAGATAAGCAAATTTCAAAAACTTTTATGTCTTGTAATATAAAGAAAAATATTAAGAGAATAAAAAGTGCAGATGAATTACTAAAGAACATAAAGAACAAATCAGTAGATGTTTTAACAACACTTATACAAAAATTTGATCATGTATCCGAAAAATATATAGATACAGATGAAAATGTTTTTATTTTAATAGATGAAGCACATAGAACACAAGGGGGAGAGGCTCATGCTTGGATGAGACAGATTTTGCCAAATGCTTGTTTGATTGCTTTTACTGGAACTCCACTTATGAAAGATGAAAAGTCAAAAAAACAATTTGGTGGAATTATTGATGCTTATACTATTTCAGAAGCTGAAGAAGATGGAGCTATATTGCCACTGATTTATCAGGCTCGTTATATCAATATGCAAGTAAGTGAAACTATGTTAGATGAATTTTATAAAAGAATAACAGATTCATTAACAGAAGATCAAAGAAAAGATTTTGAAAAAAAAGCAAGAGTTTCAAAATTAATTGATGAAAATTCCAACAGAATTGCAGCAATAAGTATGGATATAAGGGATCATTATATTAAATATTTTCAAGGCACTGGTTTAAAGGGACAAATTGTTATGCCTTCTAAATATGCTGCAATTATTTGTAAAAAAACTTTTGATTTGTTAGGTGGAGTTCAAAGTGAAGTTATTATTTCAGAAAATGCAATAGAAGCAGAAGATGATAAATTACAAGAATATAAAAAAATTGTTAATGATTTTATGAAAGAACAAAAAAGATTATATGGTTCTTTAGAAGTTCGTGAAAAAAATGTTATAGATGATTTTATAGATAACAAAGAAAGGGTGGAATTAATTATAGTTGTTGATAAATTGTTAACTGGTTTTGATGCACCAAGGAATACAGTTTTGTATTTAGCAAAAGAATTAAAAGATCATAATTTATTACAAGCAATTGCTCGTGTAAACAGATTGTTTAATGGTGATAATGGTAAGCAGAAAAAAGAATCTGGTATAATTATTGATTATTCAAAAAATGCTCAAAATTTAAAATCTGCTATGGCATTATTTTCTAATTATGATCCTGATGATATCGCCAAAGCTCTTGTTTCTACGAAAGAAAAAGTTACAGAATTAGAAACTATATATCAAAATTTGCTTGATATATTTAAAGGTATTAAAGCAAATGTTGATGATCAAATTTCATATTTGACAAATGATTCGAATGAAATACAAAGAGAAAATTTTTATGGCAATGTAAATCGTTTTATCAATGTTTTTTCAACTTGTTTATCTCTTCCTGATTTTAATAAATATTTTGATGCTGAGAAATTGAAAAAATATAGTATAGAAATAAAGCGATTTGCAGAATTAAAAAAAACAGTTTGTTTAACTTTGGGACAAGAAATTGATTTTTCAAAATATAGGGATCAATTACATAAAATTTTAGATAAATATATACAAGCAAATGGAGTGGAAGAGTTATCAAAAGAAATAAGTCTTTCAAATGTTCGTGAGTTTAATGAATTTGTTGAAGACCAAAAAAATGGCTTATCATATAAATCAAAGGCAGAAGCAATTGCAGCACAAACTACAAAAATAATTAGTGAAAGGTATAAACAAGATACTGTATTTTATGAACAATTTTCTAAACGAATATCTAGACTAATAGAAGAATTAAAAATTGCAAAAAAGGAAGATATTGTTTGTTTATTTAAAGAAATGAAAGATATTCAAGAGAAAGTTATTAACTATAATTCTTCTGATATACCTGATGTTATTCATGATAAAAAGTCAATACATCCATTTTATAGAAGTTTGAGAAAAAATTTTAATATTGTAGATGATAAAGTTGCAGAAATTGCTATTTCTATAGTTGATATAATAAAAAGAAATAAATGTGTAGATTGGGATAAAAATATAACTGTTCAAAGAGTAGTTATGAGTATGATAGATGATTATATGTATGATATTGTTCGTGATGAAATGAATATTAATCTTAATGCTGATCAAATTAAACATATAGTTCAAAATTGTTGGGAATTGGCTGTTCAAAATAAAGAAATTATATGATGCCAGATTATAAAATTTTACAAGAAAACAGAAAAACTTTGGCTATACATATATTACCAAATAGTGAGATTATTGTAAAAGTTCCAAATAAAGCAACAAGTTCGGAAATAGAAAATTTTGTAAAACGGAAACAATCATGGATTGAAAAACAGTTGGCATATTTTAAAGAATTTGGATCAAAGA
Organism: uncultured Alphaproteobacteria bacterium; assembly: GCA_963544995.1. GTDB lineage: Bacteria > Pseudomonadota > Alphaproteobacteria > Rs-D84 > CACZYB01 > CACZYB01. The sequence continues at coordinate 12,730 of CAUUHH010000018.1, forward strand.
AAACAGATAATAATTTAGTTAACGGTTCAGAAATTTTTTATCTTGGAAAGCAATATAAATTAGTTGTTAAGAAATCTTTATCTTTAAAAGAATATGTTAAAGTTGAAAAATATGATTTAGTTATTTACTCTCTGCTTCTAAATAATCAAAATCATAATAAAATAATTTTTGATAACTGGTTGGATAAACAACAAAAAAAACAATTTAAACAGATTTTTGATAAAGCATTTATTAGGTTTCAAAATATACCCGTACCTGAATTGAAAATAAGAAAGTTATCTCGTAGATGGGGGAGCTTTTTACAAAAAGGTGTTGTTATATTAAATTCTTCTTTGATTATTGCCCCTAAAAAATGTATAGAGTATGTAATCACACACGAATTATGCCATTATTATCACAAAAACCACTCCTCAGCTTTTTATTCATTACTGGGAGCAAAACTACCAGATTGGGATAAAACAAAAGCAAAGTTGGAAATTTATTCGAGGTATTTGTAGGGGTAATTTGGGAATGTAAAATAATCAGGTAATATTTCGGTAATAATTAGCTAAAAGCACTTGATTTTTTTAGTTTTATTATAAAATAGCATATATAAAGGTGTTGTTATGATTAATGTAAATAATATTGTTATTACTCCTGAAATGTTAACAAAAATAGCAGAAATTGATACTTTTAATGCTTCTTGGGTTGATTATGGTATAAAACTTAAACCTGAACAATTAAAAAGTATGAAAAGAATTGCAACGATTGAATCTATTGGTTCTTCTAATAGAATTGAAGGTAATAAACTCGCAGATTCTCAGGTTGAAGCTTTATTTAGTCACATAAAAAATAAATCTTTTACTACTCGTGATGAGCAAGAGGTTGCTGGGTATGCTGATTTATTAAATACAATTTTTGATAATTTCAATGCAATTCCATTATCAGAAAATTATATAAAACAGCTTCATAAAACTTTATTGCATTATTCTGATAAAGATGAAAGACATAGAGGTAATTATAAAACAGTTTCAAATATGATTGCTGATTTTGGTGCTAGTGGAAAGGAGATTGGCACAATTTTTGAAACAGTAACTCCTTTTAATACTCCAATGTTGATGAAAGAACTTGTTGAATTGATTAATGATAATTTTGAAGATAGGTACCTTCATCCAATAATAACTATAGGTTTATTTATAGTTCATTTTCTTTCAATCCATCCATTTACTGATGGAAATGGAAGATTATCTCGTGCTTTAACATTACTTTTAATGTTAAAAAATGGATATACATATATACCTTATTCTCCTATGGAGCAGGTTATTGAAGCAAGTAAAGAAGGATATTACAGAGCATTAAAAGGAACACAAAAAACAATTTGGAAAGATAATGTTGATTATGAGCCTTGGCTTACATTTTTTATAACATCTTTGCAAAAACAAAAAAAATATTTAGAAGATAAAATTAAAGAATTTAAAAATAAACCAGTAAGATTAAATCCAACAGCTCAAAAGATTTTATCTTTATTTGATAAGAAGCAGGATTGGGCCACTGCTGAAATAAGTAAAGAGCTTGAAATGAATATAGAAACAGTCAAAAAGCAACTTCAAAATTTAGTTAAACAAGAAGTTTTAATAAAGAATGGTTCAACAAAATCCGCTTATTATCTTTAAGATAATATAATTAGTGTTTAAATACTTAATTAGATATTAATAATGTGTTTTATTTATTAAGTGTGCCCGTTGTAACAATAAAAAAAATATAAATTTTGTCACTTTTGAAATCAGTTTTTTAGAGAATAAAAATACAAAAATCCCTGTTAATTCCCTGTATTTTAAAAATATATTGATATAATAATTATTACAAATTTACTGTTCTACCAGTTTTTATCGTAGAATCAAAAAGTTACAAAGTTTTATTTTTTACAAAACATTTCTATAAAAACTCCGTTGTCTAACTGTTGCCAAATCTTTTTCAAAAAAAATATTTTTTATATTAAAATTGATGTAGTGAAATATGTACCAGCAAACAAAGATTAATACAAGACCAAGAGAGACGACTAGACCCAGAGCAGAATCTATTTGGGACAGACAACGAGATAGCTTTTACACAGAACGACCTTATAAAACAAGCAATAATAGAGACAGACTTTACAGCCCCATACTTTAATCAAGACGGAAGTATCATTGAAAGTAAAGAGTCAAAGAAAAAGAACTTTATATTTAACTTAAAAACATTATTCGCAAGCAGTATCCCAGTAGAGAATAACACTATAGAAAACTTGCTTTTACAAAACGAAAACGATAATATACCAGAACAAGAAAGGACAAACTATGAGCCAACAGATGAGTTTAGAGCAATACAAGAAGAAAGTAGAGGACTATCTCACGACGAAATTAAAGCTTTCCACGACGACAGCAAACAAGTTGATGAAAAACTACGAAACAGACTTTCCGATGTTTTTAAAAGAGAACTGGAAAGTAGAAGTAGCAGGTTGCAGTATGCTTCACAGTTATTAAATAATCCAAAAACCAACAAGCAATTAAAACTTTATCAAAATATAGACGCAGACACCTTCCATGATATTTTCGAAATAGTCCAAAAGTATTTACCAAAGGGCGATGCAGTAGATATTCACGAAGCAAGCGACTATATAAATAACAAGAATTATTTAACAAGTGATGGATTAAGCGGATTTTCAATAACTCCAGAAGGAGATTTAATAAGCGTATTTTCATTAGGTGAAACAGGATTTTTACGAACCATACAACCTATAATACAAAAGCAAGCAAAAACCCTTGATTGTTTTAATTCTAAATTACAACCACTTCAAGATATGTATTCTAAAACACTGGGATTTAAAACAGCATCAGTATTAGATTTTAATTATGATATACTTGTAGAGTTTAAAGGCAAAGAATATGCAGATTATTTTGTAAAGACCTACGGAGAGTCTCCAGTTGCTTTTATGATAAACACAAACAAAGCAGTAGAAACAAAGCACTTTAATAAAGAGCAATACGACGAAGCAAAAGACTATCAACAAAGTTTTATAGATGCAAAAGATATATACCACCAAACAGCAAAGCAAAAGAAAATAAACGGATATTTTGACAGCGATTTAAAAGTAATAGTATTAGGAGAGAACCTAAACAACGGGACATTACCGCACGAGATGGCACATTTCTTTTTAGACAGGACTTTTGAACTATGGAGAGATAACCAAGGGACAAAAGAATTCCGTAATTATTTTGACAGAATAGCAGAATTTTATTTACTCCCAAAAGCTGGTTTTCGGATTTTTTATTGATTTTAATTAATAACTAAAGGAACTGTTGTGAAAAAAAATAAAAAAATATTTGAATTTATATGTAATCATAATTTTTAGATTATACTTTATAATACTTTTAAAGCAAGTAGATAAAAACTGTTTTTATTATATACAGGAACTATAACTGAAATCTTAAGGGTATTATTTTTTTAATGTTGCATAAAGTTTTATAATTATCTTCCTTTAGTGTATAAAATTTTTGTTGTCTATAGCAAGAAAAAATTAAAATTATAAAATATTCTTGTAAAAAAATTTAAAATCGTTAATATTCACCAGCTAAAAGAGGTATTAAAATGAATGTTTATAAAAAAGGTGATAAAGATAAAAGGCCTTGGGGTATTTGGGAAGTAATAGATGCAAGTGATAATTATGTTGTTAAAAAAATAGTTGTAAATAAGGGTGAAATTTTATCGTTGCAATCTCATAAATATAGGTCTGAAAATTGGTTGATTGCAAATGGTGAGGCTCTTGTTACTTTAGAAGATAAGAAATTTATTAAAAATGTTGGTGATCATGTTTTTATTCCGGTAGGTGTAAAACATAGAATTCAGAATAATGGAAACACTCCTCTTGTATTTATAGAACTTCAAACTGGTGAAAAACTTGATGAATTAGATATAATAAGATATGAAGATAAGTATAATAGATAAAAGTAGCTTTTTAATTTCTATATTCTTTTTAATTTTCTACGATCTTTATATGAATGGTTTAAAAAGTGCTGAGTTTAAATATTTTCCCTAAAGAAATTGCTTGACAAACTATAATATATTTGTCTATATTATGAACTAATAT
>CAUUHH010000019.1:0-16827 GCA_963544995.1 uncultured Alphaproteobacteria bacterium
ATTAAAGCAAATTTTTTTGAGCAGACGCTCTACTTTCGTTTTCGTTTTCGTTTTCTATAGTATTCCTAACTTTATAAGTGTTAATAAGTATAAGTCATATATAGAGAGGCGGATAAATGAGGTATTTAATATAAAGAGTAAGGTTGCTGGAAATGTATCATATTTGATATTGCCTAGACCTGTGATTTTACTAAGGAATGTAGAACTTAGGGTTGGAGGATTGGATGATAGTGAAGTAGTGGTTAAAATACCAAACTTGTTTATGTATATTAAGATATTCTCATTTTTTGATGAACGCTTAGCATTTAGTAAGATAGTTTTATCTGATCCTGAGGTTAATTATGATATTATTAAACGGATAAAAAATGAGAATATTGACAATATTTTGAATAATAAATTAATTTCTAAGATAGTGGTAAAAAATGGAAAATTGTTTTTATCAGATGTAAAGGATCCAATTAGAAATATAAATATATCGGCAAATATAAGTGATAGAAATAAGATAAAATTTGATGGATATTTTAAATATTTAGATGCAAAAATTGATAACTTAGTTTTTAAAATTTCTTATCAAGATAAAGAAAATTATAATATAGTTGGTGATGCTGATTATAAAGATGGATTTAGTAAATTTTCTTCAGATTTTGTATTTAATGTAAAAGATAATGAAATAACAATATATTCTAAAATGGATTTAATGTCAAAAAATTTGTCTAAATTAATTTATAAATATTTTAGGAATATAGAACTTCCAAAAACAAAATTTTTTAATAAGAATTTTAAATCTAGTTTTTCTATTCAAAATAATAAAAATGCTATTTTGGTTAATAATGGTATTTTTGAGGGAGATAGAATTACAGGTTCATTTAAAGGAATTTTACCTTTTATACTTGATGATAATGGAATAAGTTCTAGTATAGATAAAGATAAAATAGAATTTGATATAGATTTAAAATCATTTAATGCAAACAGTTTTGTAAAAACAAAGTATAATATATTTGAAACTCCAATTGAATTTATACAAAGTTTGAAACCTATTATTTCATTATTAAAATATGCTAAATTTAATATAAAAGCTAAAAATATTACTTTTAAAAAGAATATGGTTAATGATTTTAGTTTATCAATTTCACCTATTTTGTTTAATAATGTTTTTAATGGACTAGATATACATAATTTATTTTATATTAGCATGAATAAAAATATATCTGCATCAGGTAAGATATTAAATATTTTAAATGATGATATATCTATGAATATGAAAGTTAAAACCAATATTCAACAGAATATAAAGAATGTTTTTAATGGCATTTTACCTGTAATGAGTTTTGATGGAAAATTAAATGTTACTAAATCTACATTTAATATAGAAAATGCGAATGTGAAGATACGAAATAATGATATTAATACAACTCTTACATATAAGAAAGATAAAGAAAAAGATAATTATAGTCTAGTTATTAAAAGTGATAAGTTAGATTTGGATAGTCTTATTAATGAAAAATTAGATTTGTCTTATATCATATCTAAGCTATCTAAGTTAAGTAATACTGATTTGGATTTTGTTTTTATGGTGAAAGCCTTAAAAATGAACAAAAAATTATATAATTTGTTTAAATTAAATACTTCCTTTATAGATGGAGATTTGAGTATTAAAAATTTTAAATATAATTTGGATGGTTATGAAACTTTTATGAATGGCGATTTAAAAAATTTGCTTTCATCCAAGGCTGAATTTCAGAATTTTAATTATTCTATTTCTAGTAAAAATTTACATGGTGTTATAATACCATTTATTAAAAATTCTTTTTTAGAAAAGATAATAGCTAATGGAGTTGAAAAAATATTTATTACATTAAATGGAGTTCCAAGTGATCCTGATACCTTGGTTGATGTTTCTACAAATAATATAAAAGTAAATTTAAAAGGGCGTTTATCTGATGAAAATTCTGCTTATTCTATAAATTTTCAGCACAATGATTTAAAGGGGTTTTTATTTTCTTCTGGTTATATTAATAATAATTTGCTTAATTATTTTTATGATAATATTCCATTTTCTGTTACTGCAGATGTTTTTGGTAATAATATGAATAATGTTAAATTGAATATTAAAAAAAATATTTTAAATGGTGATATTATTAAAATGTCAAAAAATAAAAATACTGAAATATCTGTTCGTTTGTATTCTGATAATTTTGATATAAAAGATGTTATAAAAAGGTTGAAAAATACAGATGCATATGTTGATTTGATGTTAAAAATTGTTAGGAACCTTCCTTTTAATTTATATTTTAATATAAAGAATGTTATTGAGTATAATGGAAATACATATAAAGATATTGTATTCGATTTAAAAAATTCTGTTAATCCAGGTTCTTTTAAATTTAATATTAATAAGAATAAGTGTTCTGTTAATTTAGAAACAGAACTTATAAATTCTAATGTGTTTGAGGGAAAATTAAAAGTATCTGGTTATGATTTACCAAAGGATTTATTGAAAAATGATGTATTGAGTTTGAAAAATGGAATTGCTGATTTGAATTTAGATTTTAAAACTAATGGAGATACATCATTTTTATTATTTTCTAATTTATCTGGAGCTTATAATTTGGATATTTTGAAAGGGACACTTGTTGGAATTAGTAATTATCCTACTATTTTTACTGCTTTGATGGAGCTTCCTAATATTACAACAAATAGTATTATATATACTCTTGAAAATTCATTTAAATCTGGAATTGTTAATTTTGATAAAATTACTATTAATGGAGATTTGGAAACTGCACATATTAAAAATTCTGTGTTAAAATTAGATATTCCTAATATAAATATAACAGGAGTTTTAACTGGTAATTTAATACAGAAATCTTTGGATATAGATAGTATTTTTAATTTTGTAGCTTTGTCATCAGATATTTTGGTTATTCCATATAAGATTTCTGGTTTCGTAAATGAACTTAATGCTAAAACAGATTTATCTCGTTTGGTATCAAAGGTTAATCCTGTATATTTGCAAAAAAAGAAGAAAGATTTATTACTTTCTGGAAAACATTAGTATTATTCTTATTTTATGATTTATTGTTTTTTTAGGTAATCTAGTATGAATATTCTGGTTTTACTGGATAGGTTTTCAGTTATGTATTTTTCATCTATTTCTGTTAAAATTTTATTTATTGATTTATTTAGTTGTTTTGATATTTCTTTTAATTCAGTCCAAAATTCTGTTTCTAAACTTATACTGGTTTGATGGCCCTTTATTTTTATAGAATGTTTTATCATTTTATTTATTTAATATTTCTGTCTTTATGTGGTTTATTAAATCTAAAATAGATTTAAAGGAAAAAATTTCTTTAAATGTTATATTATTTACAATTTTATAATTTTGTTCATTTTTGTCGTATGTTATTATATTTGATAAAATCTCACCTATTATTAAACAATTATTTATTGATTGGTGATTTATTGATTTGAATTCTTTATTTATTTCAAAAATATCGTTTATTATTTTGTTATTTTTATTTTCTGTATCGCCTATTCCATATAATTTATATAGGTTTATTATTATCCCATTTGTTAGTGTTAAAAACTCTTGATATTCTGTTGGAATTTCTGTGATATTTAAATTATTTAGCATAGCGTTTGTAAAATCTATTTTTGCTTTGCTGGCTCCTTTAAAATATATAGTGTTACTTATATATTTTTTTATATTTTCTAATTCTGTTTTTAGTTGTGTATTCAATTAAAACCTACCATTGTTTTTTAAAAACATAGTGCTGCCTATTTCACTCATTTTATCTGTCGATGTATTTCCTCCTGGGCCTGAGAAGCTGCTTAGTGCGGTTATAAATATAGTAGATTTTGGATTTGGAATATATAACTCTTTGGGATATTCCATATAGTTATTTTTGTTATTTAATTCTTTGTTATAATTTATTATCTGTGTTTGTATAAATTTATCTAATATTGATTTAAATTGATATTTTATAATAAACATATTGGTAAATTCTAATTTGCCGCCGTATTCTGATGGAATTTTTGTATATATTGATAGATTGTTTGGTATAATACCATCTTTCATTTTGGCTATATTGTTAAAATCTATATCTAGGCTGATTAATTCAGATATATTATTCATAGCTGTATATTTTATAAATTGTTTTACTATTTTAAATTTGTCTTTGTAAATTAAGTTTTCATTTGTATTTGGATTTTGTAATATCACTTTTTCAATTGGCATTTCAGGGAGGCCAAATCTTGCAATTAAATCGTGATAATATTCTTTATTTAATAACAATTTATACCTTGTTGTTTAATTTTTGTTTAAAGTATTTAATTATTGTATAAATGAACTTTTTGTAACTTTCCAGAACAATTTTACCTTCTTTGTTTGGTAGGATATCCTTTATCCCTTTGAATTCAGATGTAGTAAATAATTTTGTAATATTTATATTGTTGTCATTTAACTTATTTTGAATTTCATAAAGATTAACTATTTTTGCATTTGGAATCACAATTATAGGATATATATTTATTGCATTACTGTTTGGTAATACTTCATTTATTAAATTTTGTAATGCTGTTTTGGCCTTTGTTATTTCATATATAGGAGACGTAAATTTTTTATCTTTTGTAAACCATGTTTGTACGTTTGGAGTATTGTTTTCTGTTTCATTTATCGTTATTTCACCTTGGGTGGTATTTATTATTCCTATTACTAAAGTATCACTGTCTGCTACAGATATAAAATCTATGGTTATTCCATTAATTTTGCATGTAGGAACGGCTTCATAACCGATTGTTGTTAAAATTGTATCTATTTCTTGTTTATATATGTTTTTTAATTCTTGTTCTTGTTCTTCTGAATTTATTGTTGATTGTTTTGTAATATTTTGAATAGGTATTTCTTTATTTTCTGTTTGTTTTTTTGTTGTAATAGTTTCATTTACCTTTTTTGTATCGTATATTTTACTCCAGCTTTTGCCATTTTCTATCGTTTGAAGTTTAGATGTTGAAACAGTTTTTGTTTGTATTTCTGTATTCAAATTTTTTATTGTTATAATTTTAAAAATTGCGATTAGATATACTGTAAAATTTATAATTGTTCCAATTTTTAAATATTTATCTTGGCTGTATATATATTTAAATCTTTCTATGGATGGGAATGGTATAAATTTTACCCCCCAATAGGTGATAAGCCAGTAAGTGATTGGAGCAACCAAAACTGTTGTTATAATTAGTATGTATAGTATCTTTTTCAATTTAATGACTGTTGGGTTGTAATTTTGATAAAACATTTTGGAAAATATTTTGTTGGTCCATTTTCTCTATTTCACCATCTTGCGTTTTTATTATTGTGTCTGTATCTTCTTTTTCTATAGGAATTTGTGTAAATAATCTGCCATTTGCCTCTTCCATTATATATTTTATGTCGCATGCATAGTATTTTGGAATTATGTCTTTGTCTTTTTTGTTAAATAAATCTATTAATTTTGCATAACCTTTCATGAAATTTTCACCGTCTTCTGAAATTTTTCCTGTTTGAGGATCGCGACATTTGTTACCAATAAGGTTTTGAAGTTCTTTATCTAAAATTTTTCTAACAGGTATTGCATCTTGAGTCGTATCGAATAATTTTGTTCTTTTATATTTTTCGGTTTTTATGTAGTCGCTGTTTTTATAATTTTCTAATTCAGTTTTTATGTCTTTTTCACTTAATTCGAGTTTTTTTAATTCTTGTTGTTTCTTGCTAATGGTATATTCATACATATCATTATTTAATTTATTTGTCATATAAGAGTTAAAATAACCAGCAACCAAATCTTCCATTTTTTCGTTATTCATTAATTTTAATGGAAGTTCATCTTCTTTTAAATCTACACCCATTGCTTTTAACGTATTCCACATTTCTTTTAGAGATTTTCTTTTTTCTTGCCAATTAGTAAAAGTCTCTTTGGCCGCTGTTAGTCCATCTCCTATCCCATATATTACTTTCCATGGTTGAATTATTGCTAGGTTTATTACTGGTTGGACTATTTCTAAGAAAGAGTCTAATTCTTTTATTCCTGAGGTGATTTTACCCTCTACTTTATAAGTGTATATTTTTTTTATTTTTTCTATTTCAGCTCTATCTAATTTAAATTTATCTGGATCTGTTATTTTGTCGTTGCTATTTATTATTTCTTCTATTTTGGCTTTGCGTTCTTCTTCGCTTAAATTTTCTCCTAATTTTGCTTTGTATTCTTCTGTGATTTCTTTTATTACTGCTTTATTAAGATTTTCTGTAATAGATTTATCTTCAATTTTTTCCATACTACTACTTATATTTTCTTCTTCTTCTTCTTTAAATTCTTTTTCAAAAACTTCTTTACTTGTTTCTCCTTTTAAATATTTTTCTGTTATATTTATAATTTTTGAAAAATTATCGGTATCATCTAATTTTTTTATTTCGTCTAATTTTTTAGAAAGGTCAATACTAGGATTGTTAGATTTTTCTTCTGCTATATAATTTAAATCTTCAATTATTTTTATGCGTTTATTCATAAATTTGCCCTTTATTTATTTGCTTATTTTTTATTGCTGTTTTAGTATAACCAAGAAAAGGAAAGTAGGCAAGGAAATGTTTTTTGGAAATTTTAAGTTTTTGGTGAATTTATTTGCAATTTTAGGTGTTGTATTTTTATTTTCAAAACTTAGATATTTTATATTGTTTATTTCTTGGTCTGTTATAGCGTTTTGTTTAGGTATTTTATTTATTAAATTTAATAGTAATAATTTATCATTACAGTTAAAAATAGATAATTATTTTCAAAAATTTATTAGTTTAAGATTGGTTCAATTTTTACTGAAATTATTTGAAAAATTTAGTAAAAATTAGGAATTTGTTTATGGATTTTAAAAAAGTTGATATTCATGATATCTCTTCAAAGGCTTTGGATATTGCGTCTTATGTTAAATGGGCGTTTGCTGTGTTTATAACAGTGGCATTATTTCTTTTAAGTAAGGCTGTTTATCCATTATTTACTGATCCAGAATGTTGGACGTGTAGTGTTTTTGAAAATGTATATAATGCATATTCTTTGATATCTATGCAAACTTTTGCTTTATTTCAAAAATATATTTTGGCGATTATTTCAGTGTGTTTTGCACTTTGGATAGTGTATAAAACGTTTCAAATTATGCAGCCTGCTGTATTTTCTTTTTTATATCCTGTTGAAAGTGTAAATTTGGGGCAAAATTATTATAAAGCTATTTATAAAAAGATTTTTTTGGTTGTTGCGATTTTAGGATTGTTTATTTTTAATTCTCCCAGAAATATATTTTCCAATACTTTTGAAATAACTCTTGATTTTGGAACGGCGATAAGTCGTTATCTTTTACGGGCAAAATTATCAGAGGATAAAGTTCCTAAAGAATGTGTTAATCAAAATTCTAAAATTGAATATAAAGATGGTATGGCTTTGTCTGAAAATACCAAAAATAATATGATGTGTATGATGAAAGAGGTTAATAATTTTAGACATAGTTATGTTGATTTAGGTATTGCTATGTTTGAATATGGCCTTAAACCTATGATTGCAACTTTGGTTGGGTATATTGCAATTAGAGTTTCTTTTTTCTTTGGTGGCAGATATTTGAAAAATTATGGCGGGAAAAAATGGTTTAAAAATATGGATAAAAAAATAGATGATTATACGGAAAAAATAAAAAATTCTGCTACGTCTCCAGAAAAAAAACAGAAATATGAAAAAATCTTAAGAAATTTAAAAGATAAGCTTAAAAAAGAGGTTGAGGAGCAAAAGAATGGTGGTAAAAAAACTGAAAAATTAAATAAGGTAGGTGAAAAAGTGCAGGATTGGAATAAGCTTCCTGCGTCTATTATGGCAATAGTTGCAATCCTTACAAATGATGATGTAAAAATGGGAATTGCTGGACTTGGTATTTTAATAGGTTTTTATATAATAAATATGTTCTTTGCCTTTATAATAGTTGAGTATATGTTGTTTTTAGGAATTGCTATTATATTGTTTCCTGTTTTAGCTGCTTCATATATTTTTGAACAAACTAGGCAATATGCGACCGTTGCTTTGTCACAGACTTTTTCTTTTTCTTTAAGATTGATATTTACTTGTATTGCTATGGTAATTTGCGCCGAGATAAATGATAATATTTTGGGAGGTGCGTTAACTGGAAATTTAAATAATCCTGCTGATTTAGTTGCTATTTTAAAATCTGGTCATGTTCAAGCGTTTAATGCTGCTGTTGGAACATCTTGGTATGTGTTATATGTATTTATAGCGATATTTTTGAATGCTGTGATAATGAAAGAAGTTGGTAGTGTTACAAAATGGTTTAATGGAGATGCTTCGTCTGATTCTAAATTACTCTCTCCGTTATTAAGTATGGGAAAATCTGGCTATGATACTGCAAAATCTGTGGTTAAAGAAGTTAGAACATATAGAAAATTTGTTGATGATGACAAATCGAAAAATGATAAAAAAAATAATAAATCTATGTTAGACAGGATTAATGAAGATATACAAGATGATAAATTTAAGAAGGATGCAGAATTATGAGATATATATTAAATATTTTTGCATCTTTGTTTTTTGTTTTCTTTTTTAATATTGCTTATTCTTATTCTGCTGAAACAGAAATTAATTGTCCTATGAAAATTGCAAAAATTTATTTTGATGATCCTAATATAGTTTCTGCTTATTCATCAAAATATTATTGTAGTGATATTTTGTATTTAAGGCAAAGTGGTAAAGGTAATATTCCTCTTTCAGAATATAATAAATTGTATCCATTAATTATGTCTAATAATATTAATTATTTAAGGCAGCTTGGTTTTACCCCTGATAAAGTAGAAAATTTTATTAGTGAGATTAATTATTCTAAATTATCTAATAAAAATGACACTGATTCTTTCATTAAATTTATGATTTCTGAAGTTAGAGAAAATTATGATTATCTTGTAGTATTTGATAAAAAATTTGAGGTAGATAAAGATGTCGTTTTATTAAATTTTAAAGGTGATATTTTAAATAAAGAAAAAAATTATAAATCTTGTTCTGTAATTAAAGAAAAATCGAAAGAAGAATATCTTAATGAAGAATTAACATATAGGAAAGTTGTTTCTATGTTACCTGTTGCATTATCACCTGTTGTTTTGGATGGTAATAAATTTTTAAATTTATTTGGTGAAGAAATTGCAGTTTTGAAGTCAGATTTAGTTTTGGGTAAAAAATATAAAAATGTTTTATTTTCTAATGCTATTTTTAAAGGTTCTTTGAATTATAGTATTAAATGGAAATCTTTATGTAAAATAAATAAATTAGAGGAAATTTTGGAAAGAAATAGTAATTGTTTTTTTTGTCCTTTTATAATTATGTTGTTTGAAGAGATTTCTTATCTTTTTGATTATATGTATTCTAATTTTAAAAATATTATTTTTGTATTTTTAGTGGTCTTTTCTGTTTTATTTATAGTATTTGAATTTTTAAAAGGATTTAAAGGAATTCCTTTTAGTGCAGATTTTTCTTTTTTCCCTAAAAGTATAGCTAATAAAATGTATATGCTTTTGGTTACTTTGACACTTATTTTAGTGCCAGTTCCTAAATTATTTTCTTGGACAGTAGAACCGGTTATAAATTTGACTATGGCTGTATCATCGGTCGTTTTAGATGTTGGTTCAGTAAAAACGCCTGGATTTGAATGTGATGCAAATTCGATTGTAGATGCCATTAATGAAAAGCAAGAAAATAAAACTGCGCTTCCTCCTGTCGTTAAAGATTTTCAGATTGATGCAAAGCTAAATAAAAATGTGGAGTTGATAATTTCAAAGGAAACTATGGGTAATATAGTTTGTTTTTTGAATAATACTCTTAAAACAAATGGTAAGTATATGATGATGGCAGAGGTTTTAGTAAGAAATTTATTTGATTTTAATGATAAATCAAAACATAAATTATTAGGTTTTGTATTTGGAGTAATTTTATTTGGGTTATTTTTTGCAATGAATTTGATAATTTCTTTTTATATATTGGATGGATTGTTGCAATTTTTAAAGTTAGCTATTACTTGGCCGTTTGCTGTTGTCGGTTATTTATTTAATATTGTTGGTATTGCTTTTAGCTTTTCTAGTGTTATAGGTATGGCTAGATCATTTGGTCTTACTATGGTGAATTTGTCTGTCTTTTCATTATTTAATTCTGCCTTGATTAATTCTTTTTATTTTATAAATGTTAAAGAAGGTATTCTTGATATTTTAAATAAAGCTATAGAAACTAATGATAAAACTATTATTACTTCTGCGATACCTTTTGATATTTTGTCTGTTTCAAAATTTTTATTTATTATTTATTGTATTTATTATGCATACAGTAATTTAAGTGAGTTTGCATCATATTATGGCGGACAGACAGGGGGTATTTCTATAGGTAATAATCTAAAACAATTAATTCATACTTCTATATCTACGATTACAGGTGTTCCAATTAGGAAAGATCAAGGATTTGTAGAGACAGAATTAAAATCAAAAAATGCTGAAAAAATATCAGATACTAAAGATAAATCTGTATCTGTCGCTTCAGAAGAAGGTGTTAATGACGAAAATTTTTAGACAAATATTTTTATTTTTTATCTTGTCGTTTTGTTTATCTGTTAAGGTGAAAGCGGTAGCTCATAATTGTAAGAAGCCTGAAATGTATAATTTATCTGCTACAGAAATTACCTCTAAAAATACAGAATTTTTTTGTTGGGAGATTAGGTATTTACGTGATTATAAGAACACTTTGTCTATGAATTTAAATTCTTATTTTTCGTTATTCCCGAAATATTTATCTTTTGATAATATAAATAGTTTAAGGAAATTAGGATTGACCCCAGAAAAAGTAGAATATTTATATAAAAATTTTATTGATACTGATTTAGATGATAAAAATTTTAATAAACTTATTAAGAATGCTGTAAGTAAATTAAAACATTCTTTTAATAATGTTATATATGTGTATGGTAGACCTGTTTGGTTTATTCCGGGTTTTTTAAATATAAATCCTATTTCTGCGCTTGCTTCTAATTTACGCTTTAAAACAGTTTATAGTCCTGTATTTAAAGTTTTAGGACTTGATTGTATAAGTCTTATTACTCCATCTAGTTTTTTGAATAATTATTTTGATCAGTATCCGGTAGCTCTTAGGCCAGTTGGAGTAATAGGTAAATATTTTATAAATGCCTTTGCTGAAGTTGTTGGTGAAGTGAAAGAAAATTCTAGTTTATTTCCTCATAAATACTCTGTTTATGGATTAGGATCTAATCAACCGATTGCGTATTGGAATAATTGGAATTGTCATATTTATGATATAGAAAAAGATGTAAAAAATGCTTCTAGTTGTATTGCATGTACTATGTTTGAAATAGCATTTAATACTGTGTCTAGGATAGGTTTTGTTTTGTATGACAAGCTTGCTAGATATGTGTTATATTTATTGGTCGTTTTATTTTCGTTGTGGAGTTTGTTGTTATTTTTTAATAATAGTATAAAGGATGCGGAGCCTTTTTCTTATATTAAAACTTTTTTTACTAAATCTGTTTTTCTGGTTATTGTTGCTGCTTTTTTATCTGTTTCTATAAAAAGTGAAAATAATGTAATAAATTATTTTATTACTCCGTTTACTGATTTCTCATTTGATTATGTTAAGTTTGTAAATTCAGCAATAGATACTGAAAAGGATGCTTGGCAATGTAAGTATAAAGAAAGAAATATTGGCAGTTCAGAAGTTTTATTTTCGTCTAATGTTAGAACTAATATAGTTTGTAGTCTTGATAGAATAGGGTATTTTAATAATTTTTTTATTATAGTTGGGAAATATCAATTTATTTCTGGTTGGAATAAGTTTATAAATTTTAGTATTCCATCTGGTATAGTAAAAATGTTTTTGGGGCTTGGTATTATGTCTATATTTTTTTACTATAATTTAACAATTCCTTTTTTCTTTATAGAATCTTTGTTTAGGATAGCTTTAGTTATATTTTTAGCTCCTTTATTTTTAATGGGATATGCATTTGATAAAGGAAAGCAATTTGTAAAACAGGGTTTTAATACATTTTTGTCTGCAATATTTCAATTAGTATCTTTATCATTAATGAGTTTAATAATATCTTTATTGATGATGTATATTTTAAAAATAGATATATTTGGATTTTATAAATCTGTTAAATTATCTAATTTCCAAGATATTACATCTCAATTGTTTTTGCTTATATCCTTGGATACTAATTCATTACTACAAATTATATATACAGGTATTATTTGTTGGGTTTTATTGGGAGAAGCATTAACAGTTGCTAATAAATTTAGTGGTTATAATAAAACAGAAACTTTACCTAAATTATTTTTGCAATTTTCAAAAAAAATAATATCTGTTTCGACCTCTCTTATTAAAGATAAAGTCTATATGATAAAAGAATCTAAAAAAATTGCCGACAATTTAAGTGATAGTTTTAATCATAAACAAAATATTAAAGCTAGATATAATAAAATTCATGAAGAAAGTGAAAATGAATAATATAAATAGAGACAAATAGAATGTTTAATAGTGAAGTTGTATCGAAATTTAAGAGTATATTTAGATTTTTTTTATCTAGTTCTTTAGTTATGATTATATCTGCAATTCTTATGTTAATTACATTTATAACTCTTGCTATTGTTGGTAGTAATTTAAGTGGAGAGTGGACTTTGGGAGTTTCTTTTAATGAATGGTGGCAATCTATCTCTAAATCTCCTGTCGTTAATGGTAAATTTTCTGCTGTTGATGTTAATACTTGTTGGAGTTGTAATTTGTTTTCCAAATTATTGGATATTTTAAGTTTGGTTGGTGTTAAATTATATGCTTATATTTCGGATGTGGCTTTTATCCTTATAATATTTGGATTTGCGGTTTGGATTTTAAATTATATGTATAAACATATGATTTTAGATCAAGATTTAAATGCTAAATCTATGGCTTTTGATATTAGTAAAAAAATTATAATGATTAGTGTTGTTAGTGTAGCTTTGTCTTTTGCATCAATTAAAAATAGAAATAATTCTTATTTAAGTAATATGCTTAATAATGTGGTTCAAAATACAGCTGTTCCGTTATTTAAAATGGGACTTGGTATTAGTAGTGAAGTTTTATCTATAAATATGTGTGATAAATTATATTATCCAAAAAGTGATGGTGAAGCAGGATTTATCGTTAAAGAATTGAAAAATGATATGTTATGTTTAATGAATAGTGTAAATATGGTGTTTTTAAGTGCAATGAATTCTGGTTCTAATATGGTTAGTATGAGTTGGAAATCCTTTATTAATCATCCTATTGCTAATGCCAAGGTTTTACCTGATGTGATTGCAGGTGCAGCAGTTATAATTGTTTTCTTTTTAATGTACTTAATGATACCGTTTTCTATTGTTGATATAGTGTTTACATTGGGTGTTATGATTTCGTTTGTTCCTCTTATGATTGCTTCATATGCATATCAAGATGTCGGGATGGTTAAAGGCTTTGCAAAAAATGCAATTTCTTTGTTATGGCATATTGTGTTTTATATAGTAATGTATTCTATATTTTTAGGTATTTTGTATTCTTCCTTTATTTATATTGCAGATATGTATTATCCTGGACCTCTTGATAATTTTACTTATTTGTTTCCTGATTTTATATATTCATCTATGGTTAATTCTAAAACTTATAATATACAACTTTCATCTGTTTTTCAAAATTGTGTTAATATTGCTGCTGGTAATATTTCTAAAATGCAAAGTTGTTTACTTAAATCTGGAATGGATTTAAATATGCCTAGTTTTGATAATCCTGGTGGAAGTTTGCTTCCTGTCTTTACTTTTGGAATAGTATCTTTGATGTTGATGTTTGGCTCTATTAAAACTTATACATCTATAATTGGTGGTAATTTACTTCATATAGGAGTATATGCTCAAAATATTTTAACTAGTTTTTGGGGACAGTTGAAAGGGGTTACGAGAAAAGCTTCTGGCTTTATTCAAAAATCTCAATTAGATAAACTTTATGAAGAAGAATTAAAAAAAAGAGAAGATGCTTTGTTAGATAATTTAAAAGGTAAATAATATGTTTAGATATGTCGTTTTTATTTTATCTTTTTTTTATACTTCTGTTACTTTTGCAGATATTGCAAATAATGTTATATATAAATTTAATAATTTTATAATAAGTTCAGATAAGTGTTTTTAGTTTAAATTATTTTAAGTTATTTATGCATATACTTTTAATTTTGTTTTTAAAATTTATGAAATATTAAAACCTGTTGTTTATAATGTCGTTTTAATTTTACTTTTGTTTTGGTTTTTATGGCTTGTTTGGGAAAAATTTATTAAAAATCCTGATAAGACAAATATGTTTGATATAGGAAAAACTGTTGTTATTAAAATTTTTACAGTATTATTTGTGTGGGCTATGTTGATGAAGGTTCCTGCTGTAGAAATATTTCGTTATACAATAGATCCAATTATGAGTTTAGGAGCAGGATTTGGTAAGTGGATTTTGGTTGAAACAAGGAATGATAATTATATTTTACAAAATTCAAAGCTGCCTAAATTTAATTGCGAAGATATTAAAATTGATAAAAAAGTAATAGATATGTTATCTGTTAATAATGTTTCAACAAATAATGATAATTTAGATACTTTAAAAAATTTGATTTGTATAACAAGAGAATATTCTAATACATATAATACAGGATTGAATTTAGGATTTAAAATAGTTCATAGAGGTTTTATTGGTCTTGCATCTGGTTTTGGAAGTAAAAAAGTTATCGATAATTCATCTATGTTTACATCTTTGATTCCAGAAAAGATAACATCTACTATTGTTATAGTTGTTATTGGGATTGTTAAATTATTGTTGTTTTATGGTGCTTTTATTAATTTTATTTACATTATTCTTGGTCTTGGTATCTCGATTGCTTTTTTGTATGTTGCATTTACTTTTATTACTTTAGTTTTAGATATTGTTATACAGCTTGCGCTTGTAGCGGTTATGATGCCTATAACTATAGGGTCATTTGCCTTTTCTGGGAATGATATGGTTGATTTAAAGGGGAAACTTGCAAATCAATTATTTTGGAATGTTCTGAAAATATCTTTTAGACTTATTGGTATTGCGATTTCAATTAGTATTTCTATGTTTTTATTGACAGAGTTGATGTCATATAAATTTGATAATTCTAATACATTACAAACTTTATATGATGTATTGATTAATAAACAAAATTTGGGGCAATCTGTTTTACAGACTGTTGGACTTAATACTGCAAGTTTGGAATTAGTAAAAATTTTGATTAATCCTGGGATGTTTGTGGCAATATTATTAACGACGTTGATTTCTTGGATGTTGCTTACAGAAAGTATTAGTATGTCTGATAAATTTTCTAGTGCTTTATATAGTGGTGTGGGAGATGATAATGTATTTAAAGGGATTCAAGCTATATTAAAGTCTACTTTTGTTTTTGTTAGAAGTAGAGTGAAAAGGGATATTATTGGTTATAGAAAATTTACAAAAAAAATAAATGGTTTAGATAAAAAATTTAATATCATAAATGATGGGTTAAGTAATTTAAAAGTAAAACAATTAGAAAAGGAAGTTTTTGAGGATGGTAATTTAGAAAAATTGGATAAATTGCCTGCTGCGATTTTAGTGAAACATTATGAAAATATGAAATTTGGAAATAATGAAGATGAAACTAGTATTTCTAATAATTCTAATAAAAGTGATAATTTGTCTAAAACAGATAATAAAAAAGGTGTAAATAATAATCGAATAGTAAATCCAGATATTGAAATTCAAAAAATGCTTTATATTGAAAATAAGTTTTTGAATGATAAATTTATAATGGTTCCAGAATATGTATCTTTATCTGAGAATGATAAAGAAAGTTTGTCAGATATCCTTTTAGAATCAAATTTAAAAAAACTTGATATTACTAATCCTAAGATTG
Source organism: uncultured Alphaproteobacteria bacterium (assembly GCA_963544995.1). Taxonomy (GTDB): domain Bacteria; phylum Pseudomonadota; class Alphaproteobacteria; order Rs-D84; family CACZYB01; genus CACZYB01. The sequence continues at coordinate 16,015 of CAUUHH010000019.1, forward strand.
TTGAGTTTGCAAATGTTATTCAAAAGGATGCTGATAAATATTTTCCTATTACCTCTTCTAATAATACAGAAAATTATTCTAATATTTTATTGCAAATGAATGATGAATTTTTAAAAGAGCAAGTTATTACATTAAATGTTTCTGATCCTAAATATTTAAATAATACAGATTTGAAGAATAAATTTAAAAATTTTGTAGAAAATGGTAATGATTTAAAAGATAAAGAGCTAGCAGAATTATATGAAAAATATAAAGATAAAATTTTTATAGAACAAAATTTGAAAAAAGAAAAATTAAAGCAATTAAGACTTAATAGAAAAAAATATAGGATTAATAAAAAGGTATTAGATGTTTTAGATACAAAAAAGGTTGTTGAAACTATTAAAAAAGAAGAATTGGAAGAATTACAAAATGAAATTGATGCTTTAGATATAATGTCTCCTCCTGCAAAAAGATTTTTACTTCGTAGAAAGCTTAAAAAGCTTAAACAAGAAATAGAAGATATAAAAGAGAAAGATAATTTTCAGTTAGAAGACGAATATGAAAATATAGTTTCAAATTGGAAAAATAATAAAAAGAAAAAATCTAAAATAAATCCGTTAAAAACAATTTGATTTATGATAGATTTTTTCAAAATTTAAATAACAGATCTAACCTCTTTGTTTTCTATAAAATTAGAAACGTTTTTCATTGCGCTATCTAATATCCTATGGATTGCTTCTATAGAATTGAAACCTATGTGTGGTGTTATTACAATGTTATTCATCTGAAGTAATTTCTGGTTTATTAAAGAGTATTCAATAAATTCTTTAT
>CAUUHH010000020.1:0-15293 GCA_963544995.1 uncultured Alphaproteobacteria bacterium
AGTTATCAAAAAATAAATAATAATTTTATGATGAATAAAGATATATATATATCAGATTATGATAGTAATGAAATATATACAGATGAAGTAATTATAAATTTAGATACAATGAATATATTTGGAAATAAATTGATTAAACTAAAATCAAATCTAGGAACCATTATAGGGGATGGTTTTAATATAAAAGATAATAAAATTTATAAATTTACAGGGAAAATAAAAGGTTATATAAATATATAACTATATCTTCATTATAATAGATAACTGTCTTCCTTCATCTAATGGATTATTATTCTCATATTCTCCTGAAATTAAACTTCTTCTATAACTAAAAAATAAATCATCATTTCTATATGTATCAAAATTTAAAATATCTACAGTTAATTGATTTATTTTAATACCTTCTTTGTTTATTTTCATAATACAATATTTCGTACAATCAAACAAAAATTTATTTTTATATGATTTAAACAAAGATTTAAAAGATATATCTTGTAAAACTATATTATCTCTAAAATCTTTATCTACTTCATAAGATTGTTGCTTTAAACAAGGACCCAATGCAAATTTTAAATTATCAATATTACTTCCCAAAGAGATCATTTTTTCTATACATACTTTTATTATATCTCTATAGATACTTTTCCATCCACAATGTAATACTGCAACATATCCAGTTTTAATATCAGTAATTAAAACGGGAATACAATCAGCCGTTAATATTCCAATTGCCAATCCTTTTTGATTAGTAATAATTCCATCAGCTTTTATATCTAAAAATTTTTTGGTAGATACCACAGGAGAATCTATAATAATAATATTATTAGTATGTTGTTGATTTACAGTTATAAGTGATGTATCAGCATTACAATTGATAGTATTAAGTAATAATTTTCTATTTTGTAAAACATTATTTTTGCTATCACTACTTTCAAATTTAGTATTCGCAGTTGCAAATACCCCATTTGAAACCCCGCCATTTCTAGTAAAAAATCTTGTTATAACATTAAAAGATTCTAACAATGGTGATGATATATATTGTTGAATATTTTCATGTTGTTTTAATATATAAATTATTGAAATAATAGAAATAATAATCATAGGAACAGTAAGTAACTGGCCCATAGTTATACCACAAAATAAATAACCTATTTGAAGATCTGGTTCTCTAAAATTTTCTATAATAACTCTTACTAACCCATATAATCCTAAAAATGAAAATAAAACTATCCCATTTCGCCGCTTTATTTTTTTCATATTACTAATAAACAACAATAATAAAAATAATAATATTCCTTCTCCAAAAGCTTCATACAATTGACTCGGATGTCTTGGTATGCCATCAGTATTAGGAAAAATAATTCCAACAGGAAGAGTGGTTATGCGACCATATAACTCAGCATTTATAAAATTTGCGATTCTTCCAAGAAATAAACCGATAGGTGCAGCCTGAGCTACAACATCTGCAATATATAAGAAAGATTTTTTATTAAATTTACACCATATAAACGATGAAATAACAGACCCTATTAATCCTCCATGAAACGACATACCTCCTTCCCACAATTTAAAAACAGAAAATAAATTATTTTTGTAATAATTAAAATTATAAAATAATGTATATCCTATCCTACCGCCAAAAATTATACCTACTATTAAATACGATGTAAGGTTATCAAAATCTTTATATGAAATTATATTATTTACAGATTTTCTTAAAATATACTTTATATAAATACCAGACAGAATAAATCCAAATATATAAGAAAGCGCATACCACTTTACTTCAAAGCCAAAAACAGAAAAAGCAATAGGTGAAATATTAGGAAAATTCATAAATTCACCTAACTTTTATTCAATAATGATTTGTGTTCTTGCAAAAAACAACCAGTTAAAATAGATGAAATAAAAGTAATAATTAAAACATTAGATATTATTCCAAGCAATAAAATTTGAAAAAACATCAGTGATAAAAATAGATTAGAATAGTGTAAAAAATAATCACATTTTTTTGTCATAGAAAAAATAAATGATAATGAGGTGGAAAAAACAGATATACAGATCAAAGCGACAGATGATTCTGTGAATAAAAATAATAAAATACTAGCTAAAATCAACACAGCATTAGTCATAAAAAAGAACTTAATACCAGGAAAAGAATAGACTTTATTGTTAAAATTATTATTTATAGCTTTTAAATTTTTAACAATATTAACTATCAATAAACAAGAAGTTAAAAAAATAAAAAAAGAAAATGATAAATTTATAACAAATGGTAACTGTCCAGAAATTCCAATACTTAAGTATGAAGAATATGAAAAAGCAATTATACTTAAAATAGAATTAATAATAATGATGTAAAAAGAATTTTTTAACGAAAAATTTTTAATTTTATTGATGAAATTATTAAATTTTTTTGTTTTAAATATAGAAAATATATAAACTATAACAATAGATAAAACTATAGAATTAAATAAATCTAAAACAGATATAAACCTTGTTTGATTATCATTTTTTTCTAAAGATATATCTGGAACCTCTATATAAGGAGCAACTCCGGTAGATTTATTTTCTAAAACGATTTTTTTTGTCTGCACACTATTATTAACTTCTTCTTCAGAAATAGTAGAAGTAGATTTACCTATTTCTCCACTATTTTCCAAAACTCTATCAGATTCCATCTTTATATCTTGTTCAACTAAATCAGTAGGAATATATTCAACATTAATTAATTCCTCTTGCTTTAAATCTTCCATCTATTATCCTTTATAAATATATTACAAATATTATAATAAAAAAAAGCTATTTTCAATAAATTATGCAAACAGAATTAAATACTCTTTTAAATGCTACTGTCAAAATAATTCAATTTAAAACAGGAATAAAGGCATCATCAGATGCTGTACTATTATCATCTGTAATAGATGAAAATTTAGATAAATCAATAAACAACGTCCTAGATGTAGGAATTGGCGGAGGTGCAATTTCATTATGTCTATCAAAACGTTTTCCGAATTTTAATATAGTTGGTATTGATATCCAAGATAAACTACTAGATTTAGCTAAAGAAAGTATAAAAATAAATAATTTTAATAATATAGATTTAATTTACGAAGATATTCTAAATCCTTCAAACAAAATAAAAGATATATTATTCGATTTGGTAATTACAAACCCTCCTTATTATAAAGGAACACAATCTCCAGATAATATAAAAGCTATTGCCCATAATGAGAATAATATAGATTTAAATAAATGGATAACAAACTCAATAAAACGTCTTAAAGTTCAAGGAATTTTTGCAATAATACATAAGGCTGAAAGAATAGATGATATAATACATTCTTTAAAACAAAATAATATGGGTAAAATAGAAATATTTCTAATTTCATCTAAAGTAGATCAAAATCCTAAAAGAGTTATTATAAAAGCAAAAAAACATTCAAAATCTGAAAGTATAGTTTACAAACCTATAATAATACACAACGAAGATGGAAGTTATACAAAAATAGCAGAAGACATCTTAGAAAATGGAAAAAGTTTGATATCAATGATATAGTTATTTTACAATTTTTGCGAAAACATTACTATCATTATCAATATCTGTTATTTTAACTTTCACTATAGTATTATTAGGAACAATTTCATCTAATATTTTAACAAATATATAATTTTCGGTATAACCAGAATTATTATTTTCAACTAAAACAGTTGTTAACTTTCCTTTTTGTTTTTTTATAAATTTCATCTTTAATTTATCGCCTAATTCTCTAAGCTTTTTCGCTCTTTCTTTTTTTATTTCTATAGGAACCTGATTAGGCATCAATGCTGCTTTAGTATTTGGTCTAATAGAATATGGAAAAACATGCAAATGAGTAATATTACATTTTTTTATTAAATTATATGTATTATTAAATTCTTCATCTGTTTCTCCAGGAAAGCCAACTATAACATCAGCTCCTATTGCAATATTTTTGGAAATTTTATGAATCCTATTACAAAGAAGTAAAATATCTTTTGAATTATGTCTCCTTCTCATATCTTTTAAAACTTTATCATCACCAGCTTGAATAGATAAATGAAAGTGAGGCATAAGTCTATTATCATATTTTATAATATCTAATATTTGATCATAACTTTTTGCTGGATCCAAAGATGATAATCTTAATCTATCTAATTTCGGGAAAGTATCTAAAATTTTTTTCACTATGGTAAATAACGAATAATTTTTTGTATCCGTCCCATATGCAGAAATGTCAACACCAGTTAGGATTATTTCTTTATAACCTTTTTTTAAAAAACTACGACATTGATTAAGTATACTATTTACAGAAAAACTTTGATTTTTACCTCTAATAAATGGAACTATACAAAAAGAACATCTATTATTACACCCTTGTTGTATCTGAACAAAAGCCTTTGTCTTTCTATCAAATTCAAATAAATTATCATTCTTTTCGATATTTATCATCTCTGGAGGAGATGATAATATATTTCCAACATAAATATATGGTTTATTATTCTTAGGTAAAATAGATAAATCATTATAGTATTGTTGGTTTAATTTTTCTCTATTTCCCAATATCGCAAATAGATTAGAATTTTCTAAATAATTATTGAATGAATTTTGTGCTGAACATCCAGTAAATATAATTTTATAATTCGGATAATTTTTAATAACCTTATTTAATTGTTGTTTAGCTTGCCTTTCTGCTTCTTTAGTTATCGCACACGAATGAATAACAATAATATTATTCATACCAGCATTTTCTATTCGTTTTTTTATTATCTCAGATTCAAAAATATTTAATCTACAACCAAAAGTTATTATCTTTATACTACACATTACACTAACCAATTATAAATAATAGTTGAAAATATAACAAAATAATTATATAAACAGACAAATTATAATAGGAGTTTTTTGTATGGCAAGAATTACTGTAGAAAATTGTATTGATAAAGTTAAAGATAGATTTGAATTAGTTATACTTTCTGCAAATAGGGCTAAAAGTTTAGCAAAAGGAAGTCCAGCTCTAATTGATAAAGCAAAAGATAAAAGTACAGTATTAGCCTTACGAGAAATAGAACAAGATAAATTAGATATAAAGAAGTTATATGATGATGTTCTTATAAGTTTTCGCCATAATGTAGAATATAAAGAGACAGAAGAAAATACAAAAGAATTAGAATTTATAGAAAAAGAAATTATTGGGGAAGCTGTATTTCAAGATGAAACACAGTTTCTTACAAATGTTGGCGAAACAGAATTAGATACAGTAATGGCATAATTTCAAAATACTATTAATATTGACAAAAATAAAAATTTGTATTATAAAACCACGCAATGTTATTTAAGGTGGTTGTATGAAGGTTCCTTCAAGGATTTTAGAATTAAAATCGATATTAAATATTAGTGATATCGATTTTGAGTTTTTTAAAAAATTTTTTAATAACAAGATATTATTGGCTGATTATGATGGTTCTATTTGTGATACCGATCAAGTAAAAGACAAGTTGTTAGGAGAATTTTTTCGTTCAAGATTTTTAAAAACTGATTTTGATGGAAATATTGTAACTGATGCAAGAGTAAATAAAATACATAGGAAAATGCATGGCATATCTATTGATAAGATTTGTCAAGAAATAATGAAAGAGATTTATACCATTACAATTACTGATAAGACAGCAAAATTATTTGCAACAGAATTGAATAAATATATAAAAGAATCATATATAAACAGTAAAATTTATGATAAAGCCGCAGAATATCATGAATTATTACATTTATTAGGTGTTGAACAGTATATTTTAACAGAAATGGAAAACACCATAATAGAGGAAGCTCTCCAAATTAACAATATTAGTAAATATTTCCAAGAAGTTTTAGGTTCAAAGAAAACTAAAGATAAATGGGTAAAATATATAAAAACTAAACATAAAATAAAAAATATATTTGCAACAGGCGATTCTTTATCAGAATATAATGCTACAAAAACTGATAGAACAATATTTATTGGATTTAATTTTGAAAATAAGAAAAAAAGAATCTTTCCAGAAACTACTCCTATCGTAAAAAGTTATGACGAATTAATAAAAACTATTATTAGTATAGAAAAAATAAAAGAACAAAACATAAAAACAGAATATTTAAAAAATCAAAAACAAAGATAAAAAAAAGGTGGAATAAATTTTTCCACCTTTTATAAAATTTTAATTACCCAAATATTTTACTAAAAAATCCTTTCTTCTTAGCAGATGCTCTTTGTTTTTTATTAACGCATGTCTTCTTCATATAATCTTGAGATTTTTGTTTTTTTACATCATTTCTATATTTTGTATTTACGCTTTCTTTTTCTCTAAGATAAACACCTAAATTTCTATCAAAATCCATTCTTTCTATTATATATGACTTTTCATTTAAAATATTATCATCACCATTAATTATAATACTAGTAGAATATTTACTTTCTAATTCAGAAACATCGTCTCGTTTCTGATTAAGAGTGTATAAAGCAACATCTGATGGAACGACAATATAAATTCTTGAAGAATGTTTTCTTAACAATTCTTCTTCTATATGGCGAAGAAGATTAATAGATGCTGTTTGAACAGATGGAACAAATCCAGTCCCTTGACAATGAGGGCATATATTATGGCTTACTTCTAAAAAGCTAGGCCTTAACCTTTGTCTTGAAATTTCCATAAGCCCAAATTGAGAAAGCTTAGCCATCTGCAATTTTGCCCTATCTCCTTTTAAGACTTCTTTCATTTTTTGCTCTAATAATTGATTATGTCTAGGTTCCATCATATCTATAAAATCTACAACAACCAACCCTCCCATATCACGAAGCTTAAATTGTCTTCCTATCTCTATTGCAGCCTCTATATTTGTATTAAATGCAGTCTCCTCTATATCTCTTTCTTTAGTTGCCTTTCCTGAGTTAACATCTATTGCCGTTAACGCTTCAGTAGGATTAATAACTAAATAACCTCCTGACGGTAATTTAGCAACAGGATCTCTTACCGCTTCTAATTGCTTTTCAACTTTATTTTCTAAAAACAAAGGAGCATTTTCAGCATGTAATTTTATTTTTTTTATTTCTGGAAAATTTATGTATTTTGCAAACTGAACAGCTAAATTATATGCATCAACACCATCTATCAGTATTTCATCTACATCAGATTTATACATATCTCTAATAGAACGTAGTAACAAATTATTTTCTTCATTAATAAGTGATGGAGCAACAGATGAAAGAGTATTTTTTCTAATTTTATTCCAAAGACTAGTTAAATACTCATAATCATTTAAAATATCTTTATACAATTTATCACATCCAGCAGTTCTAGCAATTACTGTCATTCCATCATTAATAGGCAGCTGTTTCAAAATCTCTTTTAATTCCTTTCTACTCTCTCCAAAAGGTATTTTTCTGGATACACCATATTTCATCCTTTTATTACTATTAGGCATCAAAACACAATACTTTCCAGCAAGCGAAATATAGGTAGTAAGTGCAGCTCCTTTGTTTCCTCTTTCTTCCTTTTCAACTTGAATAAGTAAAACTTGACCAGACTTTATAACTTCTTGAATCTTATACTGTCTTAATAATTGTTTTCTTTTCTCTTCAAATCTTTTTTCTAAATTTTCATCATCTTCCGAAAAAGTTTCAACATCATCAAAATTTGCTTCTTCACTATCTTGATAATCTTCGGATATATCGCACATCAAAGCTTTTTTATCTTCTATTGGAATTTGAAAATAATTTGGATGAATTTCAGAAAAAGGCAAAAAACCATGTTTAACAGCTCCATATTCAATAAATGCAGCTTGAAGGGATGGTTCTATTCTAATAACTTTTGCTAAATATATATTTCCTTTTATTTCTTTTTTTACAACAGATTCTACTTCAAAATCTTCTAAAATTCCATTGTTTACAATTGCAACTCTAGTTTCCTCACTATGTGTTGCATCTATTAATATTTTTTTTACCATTTAAAACCTCTTAAATAATTAAAACAAACAGGATAAAATATCCAAAAATTTCATACAAAATCAGAAATAAAATTTAGCCAAATATAAACCAGTAACAAACAACTAAATTTATTTCATACATTCTTAATCAAAGTAAAATATAATAAAATACAAGAAATATTACAAGCTATTTATTATTTTTACTTTAATTTCAGATTTCATATTATATACTTTCAAAACGAAAGAAAAGGATATTCAATGAAACGATTATTTAACATAATGTTTTATGTAATATTGATGTATTGTTGCATTCCTATAAATTTATATGCAAAAAATATTGCATATATTGCAAGGACCGGAATTCAATCAACAAAAAGTTATCGTTTCGTATTAGAATTGTCTAATTATCCATATTATACAATAACTCAAAATAATAATTCTATAACCATAAATATAAAGGATATAGATTTATCAAAGTTAAAAATAGAAAATTCAAAAATAGATAACATAAAAAATATTATATTAGATAAACATAATTCAAATATAAATATTTTGTTAATTAATAGATTGTCTGTAAAAAAGGCATTTGTTCTAAATCCTATGGGAAAAATTAAAAATTATCGATTAGTATTAGATTTAGAAAATAGTGTAGATAAAATTATAACAAATACGAGTAAAAATATTCCAATAGTGACTAAAAGAACAGATAATAAATTTTCTGTAAAAAATAAAACTGTAAATAATAATAAAGTAAATAAAAAAATTATAGTAATAGATGCGGGACATGGTGGAAAAGATCCAGGAACAATAGGTGTTGCAGGAACATATGAAAAAGATATAGCATTGGCAATGGCAAAACAGTTAAAGGCAGTATTATTAAAAAATCCTGGATATAAAGTTATACTTACAAGAGAAAATGATACTTTCATAAAATTACAAGATAGAGCAAGAGTTGCAGAAAAACATCATGCATCATTGTTCATTTCTATACATTTAAATAGCAGTCCTAATAAAAAGACACATGGATTTTCTATATATACTTTGTCAGAAAAGGCAACTGATGAAGAAGCAAAAAAAATAGCAGAAAAAGAAAACGCAGCAGATTTATTAGGTGTTGGTTCATTTGAAGGATATGATAAAATAACAAAAAATATTTTAGGAGATTTATTACAAACGCAAGTAAAAATATCTTCAGTAGATATTGCCAATTCAGTCGTTGCCCAAGTAAAAAGAGAGATCCCATGTATATATAATCCTCATAGAGAAGCACCTTTCGTCGTTTTAAGATCTGCAACGCCATCTGTTTTAATGGAAATTGGCTTTTTATCCAATGCAGAGGAAGAAAAAAAACTAAATCAAAAATGGTATCGTGAAAAGATGGCATATTCTATTGCAAGAGCAATAGATGCATCTTTGATAAAAGAATAGTAAAGGTCGTATATGAAAGTAGATTTATTTGATTTTGATTTACCTGAAAAATTTATTGCAAAATATCCTCTTAAAAATCGTAGTGATGCGAAATTGTTATTAGTTCCAGAATTAGAAAGCAAACATGTATACGATTTGCCAGATATATTAGAAAAAGATTCTTTAATAGTTTTCAATAATACTAAAGTGATTCCTGCAAGATTATATGGAAAATTATTAGACAAAGTTTTTGAAATTACATTACATAAAAATTTATCATTAAATGCTTGGTTAGCATTTATAAAAAATTCGAAAAAATTAAAAATAGGTGATAGTTTATATTTTGGTGATGAATTATTTGGTATTATAAAAAGTAAAAAGGGTGAAAGTGGTTGTGAGATAGAATTTAATGTAGAAGGACATAAATTTTTTGATATTCTATCAAAAATAGGAACTTTACCTCTTCCTCCATATTTAAAAAGAGAAGTTACTAATGAAGATAAAGTAAGATATCAAACTGTTTATGCAAAAGAGGAAGGTGCAGTCGCATCACCAACAGCTGGATTGCATTTTACAGAAGAATTATTAAATAAATTAAAAAATAAAGGTATAGAAACAGCAGAAATAACCCTTCATGTTGGTGCAGGAACATTTCAACCAGTAAAAGTCGATGATACAAAAGATCACAAAATGCACAGTGAGTATATAATTATTTCAAAAGAAGTTGCAGATAAAATAAACAAAGCTAAAAAAAATAATAAAAAAATTATAGCAGTCGGAACAACTGTATTAAGATCATTAGAAAGTTCAATAGATGAAGTCGGTAATATATTACCATGCTCTAAAGAGACAGATATATTTATAACTCCTCCATATAAATTTAAATCAGTAGATTATTTAATGACTAATTTTCATCTACCAAAATCGACACTATTCATGCTTGTAAGTGCATTTGCAGGATTAGATAATATGAAAAAAGCATATGAATTTGCTAAACAAAATAATTATAGATTTTATTCGTATGGAGACTCTTCTTTATTAAAAAGAAAGGACTGTTAATGTCTATTTCTGATATTTATTTTAAAAAAGGAGATATAGTAAAAGTTATCATTCCAATTTCTACTGATGTATATGATTATCTAATTCCAACAGATAATTTGTATAAAATTGGAACTATAGTTAATTTACAATTCAGAAATAAAAATAAAGTAGGAGTTATTTTTACTAAAACTACAGAAGAAATCACTTATGATGTAAATAAAATAAAACCTATTTTATCACCTGTAAAAGATTATATTTTATCTGAAAATCAACTTTATTTTATAGATAAAGTTGCAAAATATAATATGACATCTATAGGCAATATTTTAAATATGTGTATAGGGTTTAAAGATATTTTTGGCAATAAAATAATAAAAACTAAAATAGAAAATAAATTATTTTATTCTACACCAAATTTATCATATGAACAAAAAAATGCAGTAAATGAAATATCAAAAAAATTATTTTCAGGATTTTCAACTACTTTATTAGATGGAGTAACAGGAAGTGGAAAAACAGAAGTTTATTTTAACATTATTAATAAAGTATTAGAAAATTCAGATGCCCAAGTATTGATTTTATTGCCAGAAATAGCATTAACAGGACAATTTTTATCAAAATTTAAGGATAGATTCGGTATAAATCCTACTCTTTGGCACAGCAATATAACGTCAGCAACAAGAAGAGATAATTGGAAAATAATTGTAAATGGACAAGCAAAAGTTATAGTTGGAACAAGATCTGCATTATTTTTACCATATAAAAAATTATCTTTAATAGTATTGGATGAAGAACATGATAGTTCATATAAACAAGAAGACAGAGTTATCTATCATGGAAGAGATATGGCTATTTTAAAATCCTATATAGAAAAAATACCGATAATATTGGCATCTGCAACTCCATCTATAGAAACAATTTATAATGTAAATATAGGAAAATATTCTTCAGTAAAATTAACAAAAAGATTTAAAGATGCAATTTTACCAAAAGTTGAATTAATAGATATGAAACAAGTTTCTTTACCCAATGAAGAATTTGGTAAAAGTTGGATGTCTAATATGCTAATAGAAGGAATACAAGCTAATTTAAATAGAAAAGAACAAAGCTTAATTTATATAAATAGACGAGGTTATGCACCATTAGTGTTATGTAATAAATGCGGCAGCAGACTACAGTGCCCTAATTGTAATGTTTATTTAACTGCTCATAACAAAGATAATACAACATGTTATTGTCATCACTGTGGATATTTTATGAAATTACCTAAAATTTGTGATAAATGTAATGAAGAAAATTCATGGGTTTTATGTGGCCCAGGAATAGAAAGGATAGAAGAAGAAGTTAAATATAGATTTAAAAATGCAAAAATTGCAACGTTGTCATCAGATATAATTACATCACAAACAAAATTGAATAATATAATTAATGAAATAAGCAATAATAAAATTGATATAATAATTGGAACTCAAATAATTGTAAAAGGCCATCATTTCCCAAATTTAACTCTAGTTGGGGTTATTGATGGTGATATGAGTCTATCATCATCAGATTTAAGGGCAAATGAAAATACATTTCAAATATTAACACAAGTGTCAGGTAGAGCAGGTAGAGATATAAAAGAAGGAAAAGTTATAATACAAACCTATAATCCTGATAATCCTGTAATGCAGGCTATAAAAAATAATGATAGAGATTCTTTTATAAAACAAGAGTTAATCGATCGACAGAATTTAAATATGCCACCTTTTTCAAAATTAGCAGCTATAATTCTATCTTCTAAAAATAAAGAAAATTTAGAAATTGCATGTAAACATTTACAATATAAAATACCTACAAATATAAATGATATTATGATATATGGTCCAATTGATGCACCATTATCATACATAAAAAATAATTACAGAAAAAGATTTTTAATAGTCATAAATAATAAAATAAATATTCAAAATATAATAATAAAGTGGATAAATATGGTCAAAATCCCATCAAATGTTAAAATAAAAATAGATATAGATCCATATAATTTTATGTAACACTATGATAAATATAGATATATTATTTAAACAATTAAATATAATAAAAGGAATAGGTAATAAAACTTTAGTTGCTTTAGAAAGATTATTAAATTCTAATTTAATAAAAGATTTATTATTTCATATACCTGTATCTGCTATTGATAGGACTAAATCTCCATTATTAAAAAATATCACACAAGAGGAAATAGTTACTATTTGTGTAACAGTTTTAAAACATATACCTGTCATGTATAAATCAAAAAAAATACCATATAAAATAATATGTAGTGATGGAACAGATAATTTAATTATAACATTTTTTAATTTTAATAAATATTTAGTAGATTTATTTAAAATTGGAGAAAAACTTTGTATAAGTGGTAAAATTTCAATTATAAATAATTCTAAATATATAAGTCATCCAGATTATATAGATAAATCGTATAATTTTAATAAAATAGCAATATTAGAGCCAATATATTCATTGACATATGGAATAAGTAATAAACAAATAAGAAAATTAATTCAAAATTCACTAAATTTATTACCAATTATTCCAGAATGGCAAAATGAAAGTAATATTTCATTTAATGAAGCAATTAATTTAATACATAATCCAATATCAGATATATTAAAAATGGAAATTGCAAAAAAACGTCTAATTTATGATGAAATACTTGCAAATCAATTATCACTATCTTTATTAAGAACAAATATAAAAAAAAAGGCAGGTATAATTTTAAAATCAACGGGAAAAATAACAGAAAAATTTTTAAAATCGTTTAATTTTAATCTAACAAATTCACAAAAAAAAGTTCTAAATGAAATAGAACAAGATTTAAAATCTTCATTCTCTATGACTAGATTATTACAAGGTGATGTAGGAAGTGGTAAAACAATAGTTGCATTTTTATCTGTTTTAATTGCGACAGAAAATAATTATCAAGCTGCCTTTATGGCACCAACAGAGGTTTTAGCAAAACAACATTTTAATAATTTAGTAAATTTAATAAATAAATCAGATTTAAAAGATAAAATAAAAATTACGCTTTTAACTGGTAGTGATAAAGGTAAAGCAAAAGAAAAAAAAATAGCAGATATTAAAACTGATAATACAGATATTATAATAGGAACTCATGCTTTAATAGAGGATAATATCGAATTTAATAATTTAGCTATGGTTGTAATTGATGAACAACATAAATTTGGTGTTAACCAAAGATTAAAATTATATAACAAAAATAAATTGCCAATAAATATTTTGATTATGACCGCGACTCCAATTCCAAGAACTCTTGCTATGGTCTCATTTGGTGATATGGATATATCTGTTATAGATGAGTTGCCTTTAAACAGAAAGCCAATAGAAACCTCAGTATTAAATATAAATAAATTAAATGAGTTAATATTATCAATTAAAGATAAAATTGAAAAAGGAGACCTTACAAAGATATATTGGATTTGTCCTTTAATAGAGGAAAGTGAAAAATCAGAGCTATCTCCAGTAATTGAAAGATATGAATATTTAACAAACTATTTTAATGATTCTGTTTGCTTATTACACGGGAAACTTAAATCAAATGAAAAAGATAAGGTAATAAATGATTTTGCAAATAAAAACAGTAAATACAAAATATTGGTATCAACAACAGTAATAGAGGTTGGGATAGATATTCCAGAAGCAACATTAATGATTATTGAAAATGCAGAAAATTTTGGGCTTTCATCCTTACATCAATTAAGAGGGAGGGTAGGTAGAGGTGAGAATAAATCAAAATGTATTTTATTACATTCCAATAAATTAAGTCTTGCCGCAAAAGAAAGATTAAAAATTATGAAATTAACAAATAATGGATTCGAAATTGCAAAAAAAGATTTAGAATTAAGAGGTGCCGGTGATATTTTAGGAATAAAACAAAGTGGTTTAATAGATTTTAAATTTGCAAGTTTAGAAAAAGATTATGATTTGTTCATAAAGGCAAATAACGAAGCTAAATATATTATTGAAAACGATTTAAAAAACAATACTGAAAGATGGCAAAATTTACAATTACTATTAAAATTATTCGGATATAACGAAAAAATAATTTATTCTTGATAATAGTTAAAATAAATATAGAATAAATTATGAAAATGGAGGTATATGTATGGCATGTGATACAGGAAAAGTAGTAGCAATTGATAACAAAAATATTACAAAAGAAAATTTAAATAATAACCAAGAATATGAAAGAAAGGAGTATAATATGAGTTCATCTTTGGTTTTACAAAAGGCACCTGAATTTAAAATGGATGCTTATGATGCATCAACAGGTCATTTTAAAGTTGTAAATTCTGCAGATTACAGAGGTAAATGGTATGTTGTATGTTTTTATCCAGCAGATTTTACTTTCGTATGTCCGACTGAAATCGCAGCAATGAATGCAAAATATGATGAATTTAAAGAGTTAGGTGTTGAAATCTTAGCTGTATCGACAGATACTAAATTTTCTCATAAAATATTTGCAGAAACAGAACCTCTATTAAAAGGTTTAAAATTGACAATAGGTGCTGATCCAACAGGAAAAGTAAGTCGCGATTTTGGTGTTATGATAGAACAAGAAGGTATGGCATTACGCGGCAGATTTTTAATGAATCCAGATGGAGTATGTGTTGCAGAAGAAGTTCAAGCTCCAATGGTAGGTAGAAATGTTAACGAATTTTTAAGACAAGTTAAAGCATGGCAATATGCAACAAAAACAGGTAATGTATGCCCTGCAGGATGGCAGCCAGGTAAAAAAGATTTACCAACATCAACAGATACAGAAAAAATGACTGGTCACGTTGGTGATTATGTAACTATTAATGAT
>CAUUHH010000021.1:0-15190 GCA_963544995.1 uncultured Alphaproteobacteria bacterium
ATAAAGAACCTAAAACAAAACCTAAAAGGTAAATATAAAGAAAAACAAGAATAAAGGTAAGAATAAAAAGAATAAGAACGACTTAATCTAACAATAGAACAGAATCTTGAACTAAGACCAGATTTTACAGAATAAATTAATGATAAAACATTAGACGAAAATATTCTTAAAAAACGAATTAAATAGTCCGCAAAGCCAGACTGGGACTCAGTTTGCCCCCCCCCCCCACCAGATCATATTATTTTGTCTATTTTGAAGCATTATTTTACCTTATATTTTCTCTCTTAGATTACAAAATTTAGACTAGGATATTATCAAATATTTTGCAAGGGGAAAGTTTAGAACATATATTTCAATTTTATACCATATTGATGAAATGTCATAGAACCAGTTTCTTTATGATCAGAAATTTTCGATTGAATACCTTCTTCTTCCTCTGGAGAAAATACACAAAATGTTTTTTCAACTTTATTCTCCCCTTCACCTAAAGAAAAATTAGTTGGGGTTCCACCTCTACTACATGGTCTATCTGCATCAGCATCATCAGAAGGTTTATAATAAGTTGTTGCTGTCATATCATATGTTGATAAAACATTACCAGAGGTTTTAACCTGACCTAATTTATTTATTTTATAAAACAAATCTAATTGTAAGTCACCTTCCAATGCGAGAGAAACACCTGCCTCTAAAACAGCAGCAGGACTTCTATTGCTTGCACCTATAACATTTAACTCACCATCTTTATACTCCCTAGATTCTTGATCTTCCAAAGAGGGTAATGCATCATATTCTTCTGGTGTATAATTCTCCATAACCTTACCATCATCTTCCTCTGTATATCCATCACTATCTTGCACTGTATAATCATTTATTGTATTTTGTGACACTCCAAATTTAAGACCTATATAAGGTTTAAGTCTGCCACCAAACGAACCAGTATATCTTTCTAAATTATATCTCAAACCAAGTCCAATAAATTCCGCAGATATATCTCCACCTGACACTTTTCTTGATTTATTTATTTGTTTTTCTGGCTTCGAATCTTTTTTCTTTTTATCACCTTCGCCTTCATCCTCCTCTTCTTCATCTTCAGGTTCTTCCCAATAATTAGCATATTTACCATATTTCATATCAAAAAATGAAGAATAAGAAAATTCAACACTTAATAAACTAGACATTTCTCTACCAACACCTACAGTAAAACTGTTTACAGTTCCCATACTACTGTTTGCGTCGGAACCACCTTTATATCGTCCATTTTCATCATCTATTTCTTCTTCTGCATTTACACCAGTCTTACTTTGTCCTGTTGCAAATGAACTAAATAAATACAATCCACTGCCATGAAAATCGCCCTCTTCTATAGGTTTTTCATTATAGAAATACATATGTTTATTTTTACCATATAATGGAATATCATTTATACGCATCATTTTACCAGAATAAACAGAATTTATATAAGGGGCAGACACTCTTGAATTAGTATTATTGGTATAAGAATAAGCTGGATTTGTCAAAAACAATCCCAACACAACAACCAAATATTTTTTTAAACTTAATTTCAAAATTAACCTCTAAAACACTAACCTTAATTTTACACCAAATTCTGCATTGGTTATATCCCCAACTTCTGCGGCATTTTCTTCAAATCCTTCATTTTTACCAGATTTTCTTTCACACCATTTTGTTTCTTCATTGTATTCAAATCCTTCATTTATAGCATTTGATGTACAATAATCTTCATATCTTATACCATTATAAACACCTTCATTTTTTGTACTAGTTGGAGCAAGTATATCGATTTGATCATACGAATAATAAACTTTATCCTTTGATGCAACAACACCATATTTTGAATATTTAGCATATAAATCTAACATGGTCTTTTTATCTATAGTAAAAGTAAAACCACCACCAAATGTATATGCAAGCCCAGATGTCATTGCTCCAAAATGACTAATAGTTCCATCTTTATCGTACTTACCAGACAAAGATTCATTTCCATTAAATGGCTCCCCACTATTATCCTTAGGCTCCTCTCCATTTGCATATTCATCAAAAACTTCATAATCTGAAATACTATTAAAAGCCATACCTATACCAGCGGTAAGATATGGATATGCAATACCTTCCATTAAAGTTCCCTGGACTAAATCACTAAATGGCATATAGTAATTAAGGGTCAAAGAACTAGATTTTATATCCCCACCGCTAACATCATTCTCATCATCACAATCATTAATAAATTCATCTTCAGATGGTCCACAAAATTGACCAGAAGAATTAGAAACATCCCCATACCTAAGGCCCATTAAATGAGTATAATTAACTTCTATTCCATACTTTCTATTATTCATAACACCAAAACCAGCAATAAAAGATTTAGAAGCGCTAATAGGTTCAGGATCATCATTTAATGGGATATTTTCTGCTTCACCTTTAAGTCCAGATCCCATAGATTTATTAACACCACCACCAAGTGATAAATAATATTCTGTTCCAAAATCTTTACTGATAATCCCATTATTATCAAAAATCTGCCTATTATTTTTAAAAACATATTTGTTGGGAGAACTATATCCATTTATCTGGTTATAAATATTTCTATTTATTACAGGATTATAAGTATTATTTACAACATTACCCGGCATGACCTGCGCAAATATGGTAACAGGAAACACTATACTACTAATAGTATAAATGGCTATTTTCTGTAATATTTTCCTCATATTCCCTCTTAAATACAGAAATATAATATCACATTTTTAAGCAGCTATCTATTACTTTTTATATAAATTTAAAAATTTACTAAAATCTTTTTTCAAAATAAGATTAAAATTTTCACTAATAAAAGAAATAATTTCATCTATTACTATTTTTTCACCAGATAAAAATTTACCCAAAACATAATCTGCAACAGAAATATTAAGATTTATATTTTTAGGATGAGATATTCCTATACGAAGTCTATAATATCCATTCCCTATATTACTATCTATACTTTTAAGACCATTATGACCAGCACTACTGCCACCTTGTTTAATCTTTATCTTACCAAGATCTAAATCCAAATCATCATGAATTACAATAATATCATTCAATGGAATTTTATTCATATTTACTAGCTTAACTAATGCAGTTCCAGACAAATTCATAAAAGTAGTCGGCTTAATAAGCATTACATCTATATTATCAACCCTACCTTTTGAATACAGATAATTAAATTTTTCTTTCCATTCTGAAAAATTACATTCCGATTGTATTTTATCCACAACCATAAAACCGACATTATGTCTGGTATTATTATACAAAGGTCCAATATTGCCAAGTCCAACTATTAAAATCATAAATAACTCTCTAATAACAAATTCATTATAACATCAAGCATAAATTTTTAAATAAATATATTGTTTAGATGTCAAAAATATGGTATTATTACAAGAAAATAAGGATTATAGGGGCCTTTTATGAGAAAAATTATATATATCTCTGCAATAGCTTTATTTAATAGTGCGGCAAACGCAGCTGGCTTATATTTAAGTGGCGGCTATGCAAAAACAACAACAAAGCTCTTTTATTCTCAACCATCAGCGGCATCTAACGAATATAATATGAATATCAAAGGATTTCCAGGCAGTTCAGAACCAAATGAAGAAGGTTGGATGGCAGAAGATTTTGAGGCAGGATTAAAGGAAGAAAACATTTATAATGTTAAATCTGGGAATATGTATACTGCAGCAATTGGTTGGCAAATACCAAAAAACCCATTACGATTTGAATTGGAATATCAAAAAAGCTCGTCTTCCATTTATAATCAAACACTGGCTATACATAAAAAAGGTGGAAAATTAAAACAAATGAAATATGTTAATGCAACAAAAGCTAAACCTGGTTATATTCCATCTGATCCAACAACTGGCCCTGCCACAATTCCTGATCCTGAGAATAGTGGGTGGAAAGAAACGGGTACTACAAAAACAGTGGATAAATATGAATTTAATATAGAATATAAAAAGCCATTATCTTTAAATGTTCAGGCATTGATGTTGAATACTATATTTGAAATTCCAGGATTTGGTCCTGTCGATCCATATATAGGATATGGTATAGGAAAAATCAGTGTAAAAAATGTTGCAGATGAAAATTCTGATAGTTACGAAGGAAGTGATGGTTTCGTCCCAGCAAGGCAAATCATAGCTGGTGTAGAAGTAAGGGTTCCAGAAACAGAATGGATATTTGGTATAGAGTATAAAAATCTTTCTTCTACTTTTGATGAACATGATGACAAAATACCATACACATATAAAAACCAATCTATATCATTGAAAGTAAAATATGATTTCATAAGTAATATAATATAAAAAAATATTACATTAAAACTAAGAATTATTTAAATCAAATGGTTTAATTGTGTAATCCATGTCAGAAGTAGCATTCTGACTATTTTTATTAACTTGTATTTTATCCACTATTAACTTTGCATCATTTAATATTTTTTCCGAATGATTTTTAAGTGCGACACCACGTTCATACAACTTAACCGAATCCAAAAGCTTCGTATTTGGGTTTTCTATACTAGAAATAATACTTTCTAATTCTTTTAAACTATCTTCAAAGGATAACTTTTCTAAATTATCATCCATTACAAACTCTCATTTCCAAACCAAAGTGAAATTTCATATTTTGCTTCATCTACCTCTCCACTGGCATGAATAAGGTTTGCAACAGGTCTTTTTTCTTTATTGGCAAGGTCAGATGAATCTATTGAAAATTTACCCCTTATTGTTGATGGTTCTGCATTTGCAGGTATTGTATTTCCACACATTTTTCTTACATTTTTAACAGCATTATTGCCCTCTAATATCATTGCCATAACTGGGCCAGATGTCATATATTCAACCAGCCAAGATTTTATAGTTTTACCTATTTCAAGAGGATCATCGGTACCCATAACATCAACTATGTTAAGACCCTGTTCTTTAAAATTATTAATAGATTTATTTCCAGCACCAATAAACCAATTATTATTATTTGGATAATGTCTTTCAATTAACCCTTTTGTTGGAGTAAATAATTTAGCATTTAAAATATTAAAGCCTGCATCTTCAAGAATAGAAATAATTCTTCCACAAAGCTTTCTTTTAACAGCATCTGGCTTTAATATTACTAATGTTTTTTCACGCATATTCAACTCCTTTTTTACATATATACTCGATTATAAGTAATACATGAAAAAATATCAATAAAATTGAAATGTATATTGCATACTTATAATTATTGGTTTAGTATAAAAAATATGAAAGAAAATATCAGAGAAATAGTTTTCGATACGGAAACAACAGGTTTTTATTATAACCAAGATGACAGATTGGTTGAAATAGGTTGCATTGAGCTATTAAATCATATTCCAACAGGCAAGAATTATCATGTATATATAAATCCTGAACGTGATATGCCCATAGAAGCATTCAAAGTACACGGTTTATCAACAGAATTTTTATCAACAAAGCCAAAGTTTTCTGAAATAGTTGATGAATTTTTAGAATTCATCGGTGATGCAACATTAATCGCCCATAATGCAAAATTTGATATAAATTTTTTAAATGCAGAACTTAAACGGGTCAACAAACCTGAACTTAAATGGGACAGAGTTATTGATACTTTATTTATGTCCAGACAAAAGGATCCTGCATCCGCAAAACATAGTCTTGATGCACTTTGTAAAAAATATAATATTGATAATTCGCACAGGGAACTGCATGGTGCATTATTGGATGCTCAATTACTGGTGGAAGTTTATATTGAGTTAATAGGTGGTAAAAATATAGATTTTTTTAAAGATCTAGAAAAGTCTAACAATAAATCTACAATAAATACAGAAATAAATCAGAACACAAAACCAGCTGAGAAAGAAGAAAATGCCATTTTCGAAATAAGAAATAAAGAAATAAATGATTCCGAATACGACAAACACCAAGATATGATATCTCAATTAAAAAAAGATGTAATTTGGAAAAAATACTTAAACAACTAAGATCAAAATCTAAATATCCATATCTAATAAAAATTTATCAACAAAAAAAGCACTCTATAAATAAAAGAATGCCTTTTAAATAAATTCTACAATAAATTTATTATTTTTTCATACCAAATGTACCTTCCATTTCTAAATAACCACCATTAAATTCTGCCTTAAAACGACCAGCCATTTCACTTGGTGTATTTTCATTTTTACCATAAATATTTGCATGTATATTAGAATTCATTTGTTTACTTGAATCCACTTTGTATTCATTCCCTAATCTTGATTCCCCAGAAACTTCTAAATTATTACCATTATAATTCCAATTAACATTTTTTGAACTAACATCAACGTTTTTAAAAGTTAATCTATGCCAATTATCCTTTTTAAAATCTAAATTTAAATTTGCCTTTGCTGTTGCATTATTAACAACCATCTCTGCATCACCAGTCAAAAGTTTATTTAAGGAAGATCCATCAGCCTTTAAAGAACCTATCGCCTTTCCAGTAAATTTAGTTTCATCGATACCATTTGGATTAAACTTTGCAAGTTTTTCTTTAACACCAAAATAGAAAGGAGTTATTTCCGTAACACTGCTACCTTCTTGGGACAAACGACCATCTGCCGTCATTTCATCTATTTTATTTTTATCACCTTTAAATTCTTCTATTGTGGAAACCCTTTGCCATGCACCAAAATCAGCATAGGTTAAATTTAAAGTATTTCTGGCATTTATCAAAGTATGTTTTACACTTTCTATAATTTCTACTTTACTACCAGGGCCACTTGGAACATCTCTTGATATTTTTTCAGTTTTTTCAATTTTGGCAAAATCACCAAACCTATTTTTTATTTCTGACGCAGGAATAGAAAACAATTCTTTCACTTCATGTTTATCATCCAGTGAAAATAAATTATAAACTAACTTTCCATCTTTTATTTTTAATTCTATTTCCTTGTGATTATTAGCACCTAGTGTTCTTCCACTTCCACCTTCCCAATTAAGTAAATTAGTCGCCCTGTATCTTTCTGTTTTTTTCTCTATTCCATCTTTTTTACTTAATTTTTCATTAAGTTGTTTCTTTTTTTCATTCTTAATTTCTTCATCAAGAGCCATATTTGTTAAATCTTGTTGTAATTGATGAATTTCATTATTTAACGAATTAATTTCCTCATTTGCTTTATCAAATTCTTGTTTTGTTAATTCAGGAATAGATGAAATAACTCCACCATTAGCTTCCATATTTTTACGACCAAAATTAGAAGGATTAGCAATGTCACTACTTATATTTGAATTATTATTAGAGGCACAAGATGTTAAAAAAGCAGCAGAAATAAAAATAAAACTAGATATTTTATTATTCATATTAATCTCCATTTATAGATTATACTTTGCAGTATAATTTACTCTGATAACGAATCAAGTATAAAATTACAAAAGAAAAAACTCTAACACAAAGGTTAGAGTCTTTTTTACAAGCAAATAAAGAACTATACTACTTTATCCATTTTAAGGATTCTTCGTATTCTTCTTTTGTATTTATATCGGCTGGAGCTTCCTCTATCAATTTTATTTTATCAATAATTTGTGCCCTGATAGTCATTCCTGCTTCTAATGCACGAAGCTGTTCTAATGCCTCTCTATCCTCC
This sequence comes from uncultured Alphaproteobacteria bacterium, assembly GCA_963544995.1. Lineage (GTDB taxonomy): Bacteria > Pseudomonadota > Alphaproteobacteria > Rs-D84 > CACZYB01 > CACZYB01. The sequence continues at coordinate 7,673 of CAUUHH010000021.1, forward strand.
AATACTCCAACAGGAAGAGATACCATTTTTTGCAAAGATGAAGCTTTAAAAACATAAATTCCTATATGGTGATAAAAATTATGAGTTTTAGATTTTTCAGGATTCCTGATATAAGGAGCTGCTGACCTAGTAAAATACAAACATCTACCTTCCTTTTCACCATCTTTTATCCCCATAACTATTTTTACCATATTAGGATCGTTAATTTCCTCATCCTTTACCATAACACGGCCACAGGTTGCAATATCACAACCAGTTTTTTCAACCATTTCTATTAATGGCAAATTAACAGCTGGATCAACATTTACATTGTCGCCCTGGAAATTTACAACTATATCATATTTTGTTCCTGTTGGATCCAATTCCTTTAATGCAACTGCAATTCTGTCTGTTCCACTTGGTAAACTTGGATCCGTTAAAATTGCTTTTGCACCAAATTTTTCACATTCATCTATAATAGATTTATCACCAGCGGCAATTACTACATCTCCGGGAATTACTTTTTTAACATTTTCATACACCCTTTGTATAAGAGTTTTACCATTAATATCTAATAAAGGTTTATTAGGAAGTCTTGTCGCTGCCATCCTAACAGGAATCATTGTTATAACTTTACTATTCATTTTTCTATCCTTTTTTAATCTTGATTATATTCTGGCTTTACCATTTCTGATTGTATAGCCATTTTTATTTTTTCTATAGTATTTTTTCTTTCTTCATCAGTATATGGTTCACTATGATTGTTCCATACAGTTGTTGGCCAATCAGGGTCACCATCTTTTCTGCATAAAATATGAACATGAAGCTGAGGAGTTTTATTTCCTATCATTGCAACATTAGTTTGATCATGAGGAAATAAATCAACCATAACTTTTTCTACCAATGCCATTTCTTTCATAAGTTGCAATCTATCATCCATTGATAAATATGTCATGTTTTTCACATTTTCTCTTTTTGGTACCAAAAAAACCCATGGATAGAATTTATTATTTTCAAACAAAACTGTTGTTAATTTTAAATCTATTACATGATCTTTTTTTGCAAGACCAGGAACTAATTGAAATACCATTTTTTACCTTCCTTTCTGATTATTATATTTTATTAACTTTTTCATTACATTTATTGAAATATCCTCTATTGTATCATCCATCCTTGATTTTACAATTATATCTGCTTTATTAAAAATATCCTTACGAGATATCATTTTTCTAGACCAATCGGTTACAGTATCTTTAATAATTTTTTGTTTCATTAAAGATTTTTCTGCTTCAGATAAATTTGATGGAATACTTAGAATCATATTATCTATTTTCGCCTGCAAAGTAGCTCTAGCAATAGGCTTTCCTTCTAAAACTCTGCTCTCATTTTTAAAGGTATCATCTATTAAATTTTTCTCTACCTTTCTTTGCGGAGTATCCAGATGAATTACTGTAATATTTTTATTTTTTAATAATTTACGATTTTCTTCCCTTAAATAAAAAGAAGATGACAAATCTAAAAATTTATTATCAAATTCTCCATTTTCAAACATAAACCTTACAAGCAAATCTTCGTAATCCCTAAACCTATCGTTTCCATAATTACCAATAAAATCCTCAGGATTAGATAATTTTGATGCATCCACATCAACAGGCTCTCTGCCATTATATCCGCTTTTTGCTGCTTTAATATAATTTTGCGTCATATTACCATTTACATCAGCTCTCTCTTTATCAAATCTTTGATCCGTTATAACAACAGCCTTATCTAACAAAGAACCAATAAAATTCATAACTGATGTTTTCCCAGCTCCGGGTACACCCAAAATCAAGAAATCTATATTCTTAATCAAAGAAAGAAGTTCACATATCTTCTTTTCATAAGACTCAGTTGGAATATACTTCATTTTAATCCTTTCTTTTATATTTATATTGACACACTATACTACAATTTACCTTTCATAAATCTTAGTATTCACTAAATCATCTGGTAAAATACCAGAAACTGATTTTATTAAAAAATCTGGATTACCTTTTTCTCTTTTAAATATTTCTTGTAAAATATTCTGATCCAATACATTGTTTTTAAATGCCTCATTCGCAACAATGCCGGTATTAACTGTAAGTATTGACTTTATACCTGCATTATTTGCCCCAAGAATATCTGTTCTAACAGTATCACCAATCATACAGATTCTATCTTTAGGAACATTAATTCCATTATGTTTAAGCATATTAAATACAAATTCGTATGTTTCTATATGAGGTTTTCCTATTTCAACAACCTCTCCACCCATTTCCCTATACATAGAAGCAATAGTCCCCTGTCTTACAACAAAGCGACTGATATTATTTTCCTTATCAGATTCAGCAGTCCTTAAATCAGGATTCGCATTAAATGCAGGAATACCAAGTGACAATAATTTTTCAAGCTTGCCTCTAAATACCTCTTGATTTATGGAATCCCATTTTCTAGGTGCCCCATCCTTCGGTAACTTTGATTCAAATAATCCATCTTTATATTTTACTTCATTATTTTTTTCTTCCTCTGTTAATTGAGGAACCGAAATATAAAAGAAATCTGCATCTTCTGGATTTTGAACTTCTTGATACTTGGTATCATTAAATAATTTTTTATTTGCAGAACCAAACACATAATAATTTTTTGGATCTTTATTATTCTTAAATTGTAATTTTCCATTCAACAATAAATTTCTGGCAATTTCACCTGATGTAATAAATTCATTATAATGAACGCCTTTACTCATACCTTTTTTTTCATATGAAGAAATTGCATCTTTCGAAATTGGTGTTCCATTCGATAAAACATAAACAGTCTTACCATTTTTTACAAGAGATGCCATAACTTCCCTAGAACCAGGAAAAAACTTACCTGCATTCCAAAACACCCCAGACGCATCGAACAAAAACACATCAAATCTATCAGAAAAATTTAACAAACTATCATAAACCATGAAAGTATCTGAAACTTTCACCATAATCAACCCTTTCTATTTATGTTAACACTACAGCAGAAAGCACTATATTTTATTTTCTACAAACAATTCATGCTTCCTTGTCTTCTTATCATACTTTCTAAAAGAAAGTTTTTCTGTTGTATTTACAGATTTCGGATTTCTGTATGTTGTATAAAAAGTTCCAGTTTCTGGATTTCTTAATTTTATCAACATTTTTACACCTTTTTTAGCCATAACAGTAACTCCCTATAAACTACTTCTGTAAATTTCTTTTTGCTTGGCATTTTAATATACGATTTTTAAGAGATTTTGCCTCATCACTTAACTTCGAATTAGGGGTATTTAGTAAATAAGCATCTATACCACCATTTGCCTCAACAGTTTTAATTCCTCTACTAGAAACTGACATTTTAACCTTAAAACCAAGTATTTCAGACAAAAAAGACACTGCCTGTAAATTAGGAAGAAATCTACGTTTTGTCTTTATTTCTGAATGAGAAACATTATGACCAGACATAGGTTTTTTCATAGTAATTTCACATATTCTTGACATCTGCACTAACCTTATTAGAATTTAATTTTGGCTATGCTATTACAAAAATTTTAATATGTCAATAATTTTTAAAATATGGATTTAATATGACTGAACTATTTGAAAACAAAACGACTGTTCCTCTTGCTGAACTATTACGAGCAGATAATTTATCAGAAGTTGTCGGGCAAGACCATATACTAGGAACAAATAGTATATTATTAAAACAAATAGAAAACCAAAATATAAAATCAACAATTTTTTGGGGACCTCCAGGTTGTGGAAAAACAACTATCGCAAGATTAATTGCAAAATATGTTGATAGCGAATTTATAAGCTTATCAGCAATATTTTCTGGAATATCAGATTTAAAAGAAGTTTTTAATAAAGCTATCAATTTAAAAAAGACTGGAAAAAAAACTATTTTATTTATAGATGAAATACACAGATTTAATAAATCTCAACAAGATAGCTTTTTACCAGTAGTAGAGGATGGCACAATAACATTAATAGGGGCAACAACAGAAAATCCTTCATTTGAATTAAATTCTGCGTTACTTTCCAGATGTCAAGTTTTAAAGTTAAACAGACTTAATGAAAGTGCATTATTAAAATTAATAAAAAAATCAGAAACCGTTTTAAATAAACAACTTCCATTAACTGATGATGCAAAAAAAGAACTAATACTTATCGCAGATGGAGATGGAAGACATTTATTAAACATAATAGAAACCATTTTTAATCTAAACAGAAAAATTGATATAGATACAAAAGAATTATACGAAATAATACATGAAAAACATAAATTATACGATAAAGATAAAGATTATCATTATAATCTGACATCTGCACTTCATAAATCCATCAGAGGCTCCGATGTAAATGCAGCACTTTATTGGTGTGCAAGAATGATAAGCGCAGGTGAACAGCCAAAATATATTTTACGAAGATTAATAAGGATAGCAATGGAAGATATAGGAATGGCTGATCCAAACGCACTACAATATGCAATCAGTTCAGCAAAAACATATGAAAGACTTGGAAGTCCCGAGGGAGATTTAGCAATTGCAAATCTAGTAATATATTTATCAACTGCACCAAAATCTAATTCCGGAGAAACAGCTTGGAACAATGCATTAAATATCGCAAATAAATATGGTTCATTAAATCCACCAATACATTTAATAAATCCAGTAAACAGTTTTATGAAAAATAACAATTTTGGAAAAGATTATATTTATGATCCAGACACAAAAAACAGTTTTTCAGGACAAAATTATTGGCCAGATGAACTGAAAGCACAAGAAATATATAAACCATCAGAAAGAGGTTTTGAAAAAGAAATACAAAAAAGACTAAATTACTGGAATGAACTAAGAAAACAAATTAATAATAAAAACAATTAAATACCGACTATAAAAATATTATTTTCATTTGCCAGTTTTATGACTCTTTCTTTATTATCTATTATAGTGGCATTTGCCTCTACTGCAACACCAGAAAATCCATTTTGCATTAAATTGTATATGGTATTAACACCTATTACCGGAATATCAACACGCCTGTCCTGTGCCGGTTTTACAACTTTTATCAATATTTTATCTAAACTATTATCTATTTTATTAGAACGCTCTATTAACTTATCTGTTCCATTAAATTTTTCTACTGCAACAAGTTTATTTTTACTAATAACTACGGATTGCCCCCTATCTGTATCTGCAAATTTTTTTGCTTTTAAAAAGCCTGCTTTTACAAAATTCAGTTCTGCATCAGATAACCTTCTATTTGTTATAACTTCTCTTTTTATTAACAAGTCTGGCATTAAATCTTGAATACCTATAACTTTCAAACCAGCTTTTTCAAATTCTTTTATAACTAACCTTAAAACGCCATCATACTTCTTTTTCACAAAAATTAATTTAAATAGTATTTTTATAAAATCAAAAGTTAATTTAAATTTCGAATTATGAACACCACCAACTATTAAAACAGTTGAAACACCTCTATTTTTAAAAAAATCTATAACTTTACTAAGCTCTGTTATATAAAATTCTTTGTAATTTTTTACATCTACATTTTTTTTTAAATCTTTACTTACAGGACCAAGTATACCGGCAATTGATAAGTCAATATTATTTAACATAGCAAAATTTTTTATAAAAAAAGGTAAATTATTATCACCTGCGACAAGACCTATATGAGAAATATTAGTTTTCATTATAAATTAAACTTGAGAATTATTATCATATTTTGAATGAGGTTTACAAATAATACGCCTAGCATCATTATCAATAAAATGGAAAATTTCATCTGCAACTAAATTTCCAGAATATATTGATTTTGCCATATCAAGTCTTTCTTTCCATACATAACCATCAGTTAAAAATAAAGTTTTATAGACCTCTTTTATAATTCTAATATCTTCCAAAGAAAAATTATTACGTTTTAACCCTATCATGTTAAGGCCATTTAAAATCTGAGGATTTCCATCACTCATAGAATACGGAATAACATCTTGAGTAACCTTTGAACATCCACCTATAATGGAATATTTACCTATAGTACAAAATTGATGTATTGCGGTACATCCACCTATTATCGCTTTCTCTTGAATTATAACTTCGCCACCAAGTGTAGTCCCCTGAGAAAGAAGAGCTCCAGCCCTTACTTCACAATCGTGCCCTATATGAGTATGTGACATCAAAAATACTTTATTTCCTATATAAGTACCTTTTGCACCAAGAGGAGTTCCAGCATGAATATTTGTAAACTCTCTTATATCACAATTATTACCTATATGAACAGTAGTTGCCTGCTCCTCAGTCCATTTTAAATCATGAGATTTATTACCAATAATAACGAATTGATGTATTATATTATCATCACCTATATCTGTTTTGCCTTCTATAATAACATTAGATTTTAAAACATTATTTTTTCCTATTACTACATTTGCCCCTATTATACACCAAGGACCTATTTTCGTTCCTTCACCTATAACCGCACCATCATTAATAATAGATGTAGGATGAATTTCCACATTTTTATAAATATTATTATTCATAACAAAACCTCTATATAAAAAATATAATATATATTTATAATAAAAGCTCAATACATTATTTCACATCATCCCTTGAATAAATAATTTTATCTATAAGTCCAAAAGAAAGTGATTCTTCTGCACTCATAAAATTATCTCTTTCCACAGCCTTTTCTATTTCTGCAACACTTCTTCCACAATGTTCACTATACAATTTATTCATTCTGCTTCTGATATTTAAAATTTCCCTTGCATGTATCTCTATATCAGTTGCCTGCCCCTGAAATCCGCCCAAAGGTTGATGTATCATAATCCTAGAGTTAGGAAGCGAATACCTCTTCCCCTTAGTCCCAGCCGATAACAAAAATGACCCCATAGAACAAGCCTGACCTATGCACAAAGTTGAAACATCAGGTTTTATATACTTCATAGTATCATATATAGCCATTCCAGATGTAATAACACCACCAGGAGAATTTATATACATAAATATATCTTTATCCGGATTTTCTGCCTCTAAAAATAATAATTGCGCAACTATTAAGCTAGAGGAAACATCATTAACCTCACCATTTAAAAATATAATTCGTTCCTTTAATAATCTGGAAAAAATATCATAACTTCTTTCTCCTCTTCCTGTTTGTTCTATTACCATAGGGACCAAATCCATTTTTTCTACCATCACACACTCCTTTAAATATTTCTTTCTGGAAAGTATATATTTTAAACTTGCATTTTAAAAGGAAAATATATAAAATAAACAAAACTTTTATTTATGAAAGTGGGAACATAGTTTCCCATTTTTTTGTAACTAGGAACTAATGTGGATTTAATAAGCAAGATAGAAAAAATATTATTAGATAGTATTAAAGATACAAATTTTAATATTGTACAGGTATTATTTATTCAAAACAAACTACAAATTACTATAGAAAAAAATGATTTTTCTAGTGTATCAATAGATGATTGTGAAAAGTTAAGCAGAAT
>CAUUHH010000022.1:0-14561 GCA_963544995.1 uncultured Alphaproteobacteria bacterium
CATCCAGTACCACAAACTGGCGCTCTGCCAACTGAGCTACATTCGCCATAATTTATTTTCGTTAGTATAGTATTTATATATTATAAATCAAGAAAAACTATTTCTTTTTAAAATTCTTTCTTTATCTTTTTTCCATTCCCGTTCTTTTATAGTTTGACGTTTATCTATTTTGTTTTTTCCTGTACCTACACCTATTAGTAATTTTGCAAGACCTTTTTCTGTAAAAAATAATTTTAAAGGAACTATTGTAATTTTTTCTGTATTATAAAAACCTATTAATTTTTTTATTTCATGTTTGTTAAGTAATAATAATCTAGGCCTTTTTTCATTACTTTTCGAAAATAGATTTTTTGGATTATGAGACGTAATAGTAATATTATTTATAACTATACTGTTACCATCTGGAATTGCATATCCATCTGTTATATTTACATGCCCGTATCTTAAACTTTTCACTTCCTCCCCCGTAAGGGATAGACCTGCTGTAAAAGTATCAGTAATATTATAATTAAAGCTGGCTTTTCTGTTTTCCGAAACAACTCCTATTGAAATAAGTTTTGATTTTTTGTTTGATTTTTGCATTATTTACATGCCTTTATTATAATTTGTTCAACAGGATCTTTATCTTCTCTTATTTTAAAACTTGGCATATCTAAATCTAAATTTAAATCAATGTTGTTTGAAGCTAGATTATTAAACTGAATTTTTGGTAGTTTCATATCAAAATCCATATTTAAATTACTACTTTTACCACTTAATTTATTTTTATAAAATAATGTAATTGTAGGTAACTCTTTTTTATTAAACATACACTTTACAACTTTATTATTTTCTAATTTTTCTGTGAAAAGACATTTTTCTACACTAATATTTTTAATTGTTTTTTTAGATTTAGAATTTAAATCATTTATAGATGTTGAATTTCCTGCATAATTTTTACAATCCTTTAAATTATCCAAAAATAATAAATCTTGTACTGATAATTTTCTGTTTTCACCTAAGTTTACTATGCTTTTAAATTTAACTTTGTTATCTGATATTTTTATAATTTCTTTATTGATATCATCTAATGGAAGTCCTGAAGCTATTAAAGACTTTATAACCTTTCTTTTTGCTCTTGCTCTTGCTTTTGCTAAACTTAATTTTCTATTTTTTTCTATATTTTCCTTTTTATAATTAGAAATTTTATAAACTATAACACTTGATGCAATAGCAACAGAAAGATAAAGTAATATTGTAGAAGTTTTCATATTTTATTCCTTTTTATTTCTATACCAATATTATATATATTTTTTTTAGGAATTTCAAATAATGTAGATAAATATTCACTTGCTTCTTTTAAGCTCATGTATTTTAGTAAAAATGCTAATGAATTTTTTATTTTATCTATTGATATGTTATTATTTCCTTTATATGGAGTTATAATACATACAAATTCTCCCTTTGGATTACAACATGTAAAATATTCTATTAATTCAGCTGGGTTTCCAATTTTTACTTCCTCATAAATTTTCGTTATTTCTCGTATAATTGCTATACTTCTGTCCGTTATTAAATCTTTTAATATGGATAATGTATTTAAAAGCCTGTTAGCTGTTTCAAAAAATATAACGCTATTTTTGTCATATTTTACTTCATTTATTATTGATATTTTTTCCTGCTGTTTTGCAGGTAAAAAACCAATAAATTTAAATTTATCTGTTGGCATTCCTGAAATGGATAATGCAGCGATAGGAGAACTAGGCCCAGGAACACATGTTATATAATACCCATCATTTTTTAGTGACTTTACAATTTTAAATCCTGGATCGGATATAAGTGGAGTTCCGGCGTCGCTTATTAATGCAATTGATAAACCCTGCTTTAATTTTGATTTTATTAAATCTATTTTATCACTTTCGTTATAGTTATGAATACTGATAGTTGGTGTAGATATATTATAATGAGTTAATAAAATTTTTGAAACTCTAGTGTCCTCACACGCAATTATATCAACTTTATTTAAGGTATCTACTGCTCTGAAAGTAATATCTTGTAAATTACCTATAGGAGTTGAAACTATATATAATCCTGATTTTAAAAAACTTTTTTCTGTTATAAATTTGCTTGTCATAATAAAAACCCTGTATTATATTTTATTGTATCATTATTTAGGGGAAAATCGAGAGATATGTTAAATAAAATTTTAAAAAGAATTTCTGTTTTACCTTTAATAAGCTTAAGTGCTTGTACTACGTATAAGGGGACGCCTAGAGCAATTAATAAACCAGAAAAATTGTTTTCAAATAGAGATTTATATGAAACGAAAAATACTTCTAGTACGCATAAAAGGATTAATGAAAATCATTCTTCTGTAATTCAAACAAAAGATGCTTCTCTTTTAAATTTATCAAAATACATAAATAATAGGCCTGATTATTCTAGCTCTGTTGATAGTGAAAATTATTTTGAAGAACCAGAAAAAAATATTATATCCGTAAATAAAGCAAAAGTTGATGGTATTTTAAGAATTGCTCTTTTATTACCTGGCAATTCTTTAAAAAATAAACAAGTTGCGAGAGATTTAGAAAATGCAGCACAAATGGCAATTTTTGATGGAAAGTCTAGGAATACTATTTTGCAAATTTATAACACTGATGGTACAAAAAATGATGCAAAAAAGCAGGCAATGATTGCAATTGAAGAAGATGCAGATGTTATAGTTGGACCACTTTTTGCAGATGAGGTAGAGGGTGTAAAAAGTGTTGCAAAAGATATTCCTGTTATCTCTTTCACAACAAATACAGATGTATTGTCAAAAAATGTGTTTTCAATAGGGTTTTTAATAGAACAACAAATAAAAAGAGTAGTTGAATATTCTGTTCAAAATAATAAAACAAAATTTGGAATTATCACATCTGATACAGAATCTGGTAGATTTATTTATGATATATTTAAAAAGTATGTTTATATAAATAATGGTGAGATAACTGAAAGTATAAGATATAATAATAATGCAAGTAAGAATCAGAAACTTTTACTAAGTTATATAAAAAAGTTAGCACAATTTGATGATAGAAAGCGAGAGTATAATAACTTAAAACAAGAGTTATCTGAAAAGATAGATGAATTTACAAAACTTAGTGAAAAAAATAACGATGATTCGGATACGCTTTTAGAGCAAATTGCTTCTTTTAAAACACAACTTGAACAATTGGAAAAACAAATAACAGTTACTCCACCATCGTACGATAGTGTATTTATATTTGCAGATGATATAAATGATCTGATTATGATAGGTTCGTCGTTAATGTATTATGATGTCAACCCGAATAAAGTTCAATATATTGGAACATCACAATTGGAAAATATGAAAGTATATGCGGAAAGAGCGTTCCATGGAGCATGGTATCCATCGGTGTCAACAAAGTATAATAGTAAATTTATTTCATCTTATAAAAAATATTTTAATAAAGAACCTATCAAAATTGCTTCTCTTGCTTATGATGCAATTGCTCTTGTTAATTCTATTGGTTCAGAAATTGGTTATATAGATGTAAATGATTTGATGAATCCTAATGGTTGGACAGGGATAAATGGTACTTTTAGATTTGTTAATGATGGAATTAGTGAAAGAAATATGGATGTCAAAGAAGTTATTGGAAAGGGAGCAATTAAATCCAAGATAATATCACCAGCACAAACAAATTTTATACAAACAAACTAATCAATATATGAAAAATTATTAATGTTACTGGTGCAACGAATAGTATACTATCAAACCTATCCAAGAATCCTCCATGTCCTGGAATTAGATGACTAGAGTCTTTTGTATTATTTAATCTTTTTATATATGATTCAAACAAATCACCAAATTGTGATATTATTGATAATATTATTGATATTATTATTAATAACACTAATATTAACTGGGAATATTTATCCGTACTATATTTGTTTAAATATTTAATAAAAAAATAAACAATTGTAGATGTTGTAATTATGCCACCTATTGCTCCACTGATAGTTTTATTAGGGCTAATTTTTGGGCATAATTTCTTACCTTTTAATAATCTTCCTATAAAATAAGCACCCGTATCCGTCGATATTGTAATTAAAAAAATATAAAGTAACAATCCATAATGAATATTAAATAAAAACATGATAGATATTATTCCAGTTCCGATATAAATAGGGGTTAAACCCTCTAATATCCAGTATTTTTTATAATTTATAAAATTAGATATAGTAGAAATTAATGACATTATGCATAAAGCAGCAATAGGATAAGATATACTTAAAAATTTTGAAGTTTTAAGAAAATATATTGTTACTAGTGTAATACCTATTATCCCTATTTCATCAAGTATAAATTTTAAACCTAATTTTTTATTAAATAATTTATTGTACTCATAAATCATTATTCCTTCTGTTAATATGAATAAAGAATATGTCATGTATGTAGAATAAAAAGAAATAAATGCAATAAGAAGCATAATAATTGATGATATAATACGAATAGTTGTATTATTAAAATTTTTAAACTTTACCATAACGCCTGTCCCTTTTTGTATATTCTTGTATAGCTAATTCCAGTTGGTTTTTATCAAAATCTGGAAAATGTATTTTTGGAAAATAAAATTCAGAATAAGAACTTTGCCATAATAAAAAACCACTTAATCTTTGTTCTCCACTGGTTCTGATAATTAAATCTGGACTTGGTTGCCCCTTTGTATAAAGATAATTTTCAAATAATGTTTCATTTATATCATTTTCCGATATTTTACCGGCTTTTATATCCTTGAATATTGATTTAGTTGCATTTACTATTTCTTGATGTCCGCCATAATTCAATGCTACATTTAAAGTAAAATCTGTGAAATTTTTTGTTTCTGATTCCAGCTTATTTATAGCATTTTGAATTTTATCAGAAAATTTTGATTTATCACCTAATGCAATAAATCTTATTTTATTTTTAATTAAATCTTTTGATTTTGTACTCAAATATTTAAGGAATAAATTCATTAAAAAATCTACTTCTTCTTTGGGTCTGTTCCAATTTTCGGTTGAAAAAGCGTATACCGTTAATATTTTTATACCTAATTCTTTGCTGGCAGTTATTATCCTTTGTAATGCCTTTGCTCCATTAGTATGGCCCACTGTTCTAGGCAATCCACGACTTTTAGCCCACCTACCATTACCATCCATTATTATTGCGATATGTACTGGCAATTTTAAAGCTTGTTTCATAATTTATCTTTAAATAGTCATAATATCTTTTTGTTTTTCAGCAAAATATTTATCAATCAACGAAACAGTGGCATTTGTTAAATTTTGAATTTCTTCTTCATAACATTTTCTTTCATCTTCGGAAATAAGTTTTGCTTTTTCCATAGATTTAACTTCTTCCATTCCGTCATGCCGAATATTTCTTATTGCAATTTTTGTTTGTTCTGAATAATTACTTGCAATTTTTGATAATTCTTTTCTTCTTTCTTCTGTTAATTCTGGAACTGGAACACGAATTAATGAACCATCACTTGCTGGATTTAACCCAAGTCCAGCATCCCTTATTGCTTTTTCTATACTGGATGTTAAGCTTTTATCCCATACAGAAACACATATCAATCTTGCCTCTGGTGTTGATAAACTTGCAACTTGAGTAATAGGGGTTGGGGATCCATACGCAATTATAGAAATATTATCTAGTAAGTTTACAGATGCCCGGCCAGTCCTTAACCCTGCAAGATCTTGTTTAAAAACATCAATAGTTTTATTCATTCTGGTTTGTAAATCTTGTTTTAATAAATTAAAATCTGTTTGCATAATTAATTCTCCCAACATATCAATTGGAATTTATCACATAAAAAATTTTATGTAAATAGAAAAGGATTATTTTATTTCAATAGGAACTGGCACCTGTAATTTTTTCTGTATTTGCATTTGATTTACTGGTTTTTGCCATATTGCAAGAAATATAAGTAATGATATTAAAATAAATGATACTATTTTTTTCTTTGATACATTAGATCTGCGTCTTGAGCTACCTAATGAAATTCTATTGTAAGACATTATACTTTTTCTCCTATGGTTTTATCCAATATCCAGTTAGATTGTTTTTTCGAAAAATCTTTTGTTACGTACCATAAATCTTTTATAGTCATTATTTTATTGTCATCACCCTTTATAGTTTTACCGGCTGAATCTTTTATTAATGTAATTTGTTCAGATAATAATTCTATAAAAATACTCGCTTTTTTACCTTTTATATTGATGTTTTTTATATTTATACTTTTAATCCTTATTAATTCTGTGTTAATTGTTTCTTTATTATCAAAATTATTTATTTCATCATTTAATATTTTAAACATGTTTTTTGATAAAACATTTTCTACAGATTTTAAATTTTTTCTATTGAATGACTTCAATAAATTTTGAAATAAAGCTTTTATATCGTTTGTAAAATTAACAACATTAAAATTTTTATCCAATTTTACTATTTCTGAAATTTTTTCATTTATTTCTTTGTTAATATCTTGTTTTATATTTTCTGAATTTGTTATAGTTTCTTTTTTATTATTTATATTTGTAATTTTGTCGCTTGGTTGTTTATTTATAATTGTAACAGTTATACCTTTTTCATTATGCAATAATTTATATAAAGAAATCCCAAGTATCAATGCAACAACCAGCATAATTATATCTACTGAATTCATATCTATCCTTTTAAATTAAAAATTTCTTGTTTTTATTAGTAAGTGCTATAATATATATTGTATTTATTTTTAAAATTAAAGAGGAATTTTATGACTGATAATGTTACAAGCTCTGAATTTGAAATTTTAAATCAATTTATAAAAGATTTATCTTTTGAAGCTCCTAATTCACCAAGAATATTTTTTGAAAGTAAAGAAACAACTCCGAAGGTAGAAACACAGTTTGCAATTAAAACAGCTAATTCTGGTGAAAACCTTTATGAGGTTAATTTACATATGACTGTAAAGAATATGCTTGAGAAAGAAGTGTTGTTTTTTATCGAGCTTTCATATTCTGCAATGGTCGCAATAACACCAGAAATAGAGCAGGATTCTATTTCTGAAATTTTAATAAAAAAAGTTGGTCCTTATCTATACCCTTTTGTCAGAGAAATAGTTGCAAATATTACAAAAGATAGTGGATTTAGTCCTTTTGTTATGGGGCTTGTTGATTTTGATAAGGTAAAAATAATTAACAATGAAAATGAACAAACTACTGATAATTAGAAGTAATGGATAAAATGTTTTTTGTATATTTTAAAATATTCTTATTGCTATTTTGGATTTTTTTGAATTTGCCTGTGCTTGTACTTATAAAGCATGTTTCTTTTTTGTCTGCATTTTATAATAGGGTTTATTTTAAAGTTGCCTGTTTTATTTTAGGAATTAAGACTAAAGTAGTTGGTGGTAGTTTTGTTCGTAAATCCAATTTGCTTTTATTAAGTAATCATATATCTTATTTTGATATATTTGCATTAGGTAGTGTGTTTAAAATAAATTTTGTTGCAAAAAGTGATGTTGCAAAATGGCCTATATTTGGGATTGTTTCGCGGCTTGGAAATACTGTATTTATTTCTAGGAGTAAGACTAGTGCCGGGTCTGCAGTTTTTAATTTGGAAAAAGAAATTTTAAAACGTAAAATACCGTTACTTATATTTCCAGAGGGAACTTCGTCTAATGGACTTGAAGTTTTGCCATTTAAGAGTTCTTTGTTTTCTTTATTTGAGGATTATATGAAATCTGGTAAAGAATCTCCTATAAAAATACAACCTATATCTATTGCATATACTCATTACAAAAACCGTAGATTATCTGATAATGATGTTGGAAATTATGCTTGGTATATAAAAGAACAAAATTTAGTAGATCATTTGAAAAATGCTCTTAAATTTACTCCATTTACTATGGAAGTGGTTATTCATAAACCTGTTGATATTTCAAAATTCAAAGATAGGAAAGAGTTAGCTTGTTTTTGTAATAATATTGTGAAAGATGGTTTTAATACTTTAACTTGTAAAAAATAGTGTTTATTAAAACTATTTTGTAGTATTATCTTTCAGTATTTTTCTTTAGCTTAGGGTATATAATTGAAAGTAGTTGATGATTGGCTAGTTAATTTAAATGAAGAACAGATGCAGGCTGTTGAAAATACCGATGGACCATTACTTGTTTTATCAGGTGCTGGTACTGGTAAAACCAGGGTGTTAACATCGAAAATTGCATATATAATCAAAAATAATCTGGCTTTTCCTTGGCAAATTTTATCTGTGACTTTTACCAATAAAGCAGCAAATGAAATGAAATCTCGTATAAGAAAAATTATAGGAGATAGTGTTGATAATTTATGGATAGGAACATTTCATTCAATAGGTTTAAAGATTTTAAAACAAAATGTTAATATAGTAGGATTAAAAAATAATTTCATAATATTTGATGATAATGATCAGAAAATCTTGATTAAAAAAGTTATGGAGGAGGATTTTCATTTAGATACAAAAAAATGGAGTCCATCTGTGGTTTTGGAAAGTATAGCAAGGTTGAAAGATAAAGGTTATTATTTTGATGATAAAAATATAAAATTTATGGAAGTAGATGCCGTAGAAGGTAGATTAATACAAATATATCAAAAATATCAAAGTAGATTAAAAGAGTTAAATGCTGTAGATTTCGGTGATTTGTTATTATATCCACTTATAATTTTTGAAAAAGAACCGGATATTTTACAGAAATTTCAGCAAAAATTTAAATATATACTGGTTGATGAGTATCAAGATACTAATTTAGTTCAATATAAGTTATTAAAAAAATTATCAGAATGTTATAACAATATTTGTTGTGTTGGAGATGATGATCAATCAATTTATTCTTGGCGTGGTGCAGAGATAGAAAATATTTTGAAATTTGAAACAGATTTTAAGGATGCAAAAATAATTAGACTAGAAACTAATTACAGATCTACTCCATATATACTTCATGCTGCATCAAAACTTATTTCTCATAATAAAGATAGACTTGGAAAAGAGTTAATACCGTGTTCTGTTAATAGTGATAAATCATCTGATAAAAAAATTCAGGTAAATGGTGTTTGGAATGGAGAGGAAGAAGCATTACAAATAGTTGATAAAATAGAATATTATAATAGAAAAGGTTATAATTTATCACAGATTGCTATATTAGTAAGAGCTGGATATCAAACTAGGTTATTCGAAGAAAAGTTAATAAGAGCAGGAATATCCTATAAAATAATAGGTGGCCTTAGATTTTATGAAAGACAAGAAATAAAAGATATTATTGCCTATCTTCGTTTATTGATTTATCCACAGGATAATATTTCATTTGAAAGAATTATAAATGTTCCTAAAAGAGGTGTCGGCGAAAGAACATTACAGATAATTAGTCAATATGCAAAAGAACATAATTTATCATTATTTAATTCACTGGAAACTTTATTAAAAACCGGAAAAATAACTGGAAAATCTGCTAATGTTTTACAAAAATTTGTTGATGATTTTTATAGGTGGAGACTAATTTATTCTGGTAAAAGTGATGATTTATTGGAAACAATAAAAGTGGAAGATCAAGCAAAGCTGGCCGAGAATATTATATATGAGTCAGGTTATATTGATATGTGGCGTAATTCAAAAAAAGTTGAAGCAGAAGCAAAAATACAAAATATTATGGAATTGATAAATATAATAAAATCTGATTTCGAGACTATACCTGAATTTTTAGAATATATAACTTTGTTTACTGAAAATACATCTGCATCAATAGATAATACCGAATATGTATCACTTATGACTCTGCATGCAGCAAAAGGGTTGGAATTTGATGTTGTTTTTTTACCAGGTTGGGAAATGGGAATTTTTCCGAGTGAGAAAACCATGGATGATAAATTTGGCTCTTCTATAGAAGAAGAAAGGCGTCTTGCATATGTAGGTATAACAAGGGCAAAAAAAATAGTTGAGATTTATTATGCAGGTAGCAGACAAATATTTGGACAGTGGCAACAAAGTCTTCCATCTATATTTTTAAATGAACTTCCAAAAGAAGATATTGAATGTAACAGTTCATCAAATATTTATTCTTTTTAAAAGATAAATGCTTTATTTAATTCCGTTATTTATTTTATATTTTATTTTTTCTATATTTATAATTTCTTTATAATCATCTAAATTTGGCATTTTCAGTATTTTTTCCCATTCAAAAATTGCTTCTCTAGTTCTACCTATTTTCCAATAAGTATCAGCAAGATGTTCTGTAATAGTAGGATCTTTTGGGTTTAAATTTTTTGCAAATTCCAAAATTTTTATAGCTCTTTTATAATCTTTATTCTTATACAGACCAAAACCAAAACTATCCCAAAAATTTCCATTTAATGGATCTTTTGATATAGCTTTATTTATTAAATCAAGTCCTTTATTTATATCAATATCATTTTCTATTAAAAAATATCCATAATAATTCAAAAAAACTGGATTTTTATTATATAAATTAAAAGATGCTTCCAGATTTTTATGAGTTAATTTTATATCTTTATTATTATCATAAATTTGTGCTTTATTAAAATAAATCATACTCATCAAAGCTTTGTTTTTTGTATATTTTAATGCTTTATCATAATTAATTATTGCTAAATCTGATTCTTTATTAGTTTTATAAAAATTACCTAAATTCAAATATAATATTGGAATATTTGGATATTTATCTAATAGTTCAGTATATAATTTTAAACCAATATTTTTTGTTTTTTGGTTAAATAATAAATTTTGTATTTTATTATATCTTGCTAACATTCCTAAATAATGCTTATCCGGAATATTATCTAATGTTTTTATAAATATTTCATTACTGATTGTTTTATATAATTCTGCCTTTAATAAATCTGACATATACAAATTTGGATCTAATTTTTCTATTAATGATAAATTTGCAATATGTAGATAATTTTGTTTTGTATCCAAAAATAAATTATTTATTATAGCAGATATATCAAAAATTGTTTTTGCAAATCCTTTATTTACTGTATTTATTACTGATGGCGTATATTTTTTATTTTTAAAATTATCTAATAAAGAATATATAGCCAATGAATCCGGGTTTTTTTCGTAATAATTTTCTATTATTTCTAATGCTTTTTTAATTTTATTCTGTCTTGTATAAAAAGAAATTATATTTTCTATATCATATATATTTGGTTTTTCTGTATCTAAGACCTCAGTATAACATTCGTTTGCTAATTCTATATCTTTTGCTAATTCTGCAATAATTCCCATGTACATAAGCGTATATTTTCTATATTCTGAACTAAATTTATCTAAATTATTTTCTAATAAATCCAATGCATTATCGTATTTTTTAAGTGCAGCAAGATTCCAAGCTTTAAAAAATATTGTAAATGCATTATTTTGTTTCATTTCATTTAAAATCTTAAAAGATTTATTATATTCTTTATTTATAAAATAATTTTTTATTAAATACATAGCTTGAATAATATATTTTTTATCTTTTTTATAATCATTTTCTGCCTGTTTTAATAATTCATCTGTTTTTCCATTTATTACCTCTAAAATAAAGACTTTGTTTAAAAAATCGTTATTATTATTTTGTTTTATTGCTTCTGAATAAAAATTTGATAATGTTTTGTAATCTTCATGCTTGTTTGCGTATTGATTTAATAAATACAAACCATATTTATTGTTTTTGAATTTTGTATTTTTTATATTAGATACTCTTTTTGGTTTGTACGTTATTTTATTAATTAATGTCGCAATAAATATAAATATTATGAATATTGCAATAAATATATTTTGTATTATGTTTTTTAATTTTATTTTCATTGTATTATTTATTACTTATTATCTTTATGCTATAGTATCATAAAAATATTAACTTAAAAAGTTTAAAAATGAAGTTTGATAAAGAGTTATTTTCTAAATATATAGATATGCTATTAAAATGGCAAAAAAAGATTAATTTAATTAGTAATAATACTATAAATGATTTATGGAATAGGCATTTTTTAGATAGTTTACATTTATATGATTATGTAAAGAATAAAAATGGTATTTTTGATATAGGAAGCGGAGCAGGTTTTCCAGGAATGGTTTTATCAATTACAGGAATAAAAAATATTACTCTTGTAGAAAGTGATAAAAGAAAATGTATTTTTTTAAATCAAATAAAAAATTTGTATAATTTAGATATAAATATAATAAGTAATAGAGTTGAAGAATTAGAATATTGTAATGTTAATTGTATAATAGGTAGAGCGTTTGCTCCACTTACTAGATTTATTGATTTATGTTCTAATATTATTTCTAAAGATACTGAATTTTATTTATTAAAGGGTAATAGTGTTGATTTAGAAATTAAAGAACTTTATATTAAATATAAGTTTGATTATAAACTGTTTAAATTAAAAGAAGGTTTTGTTATTTATTTAACTAATATTATAAATAAATAATTATATTATTTTTTTATTATTATACTGTTAAATATGTTTATTAAAAATTGTTATATTGTATATTAACAAATAATTTTTGTTTTTAATTTTTCATTCCAGTTGAATCTTTTAATTATTTATAAATTATTAACAATATTTTAAAATTTTGTTATTTATTAAGATGTTAATAAATTTGTTAGAAAATTTTTAATTTATTGTTTTTGTTAATAAATAAGTTAGTTATTAACAATTTATTAACATTGTTATTAAATGTTTGTTATTTTTAATATTGATTTATAAAAATATTTTTATAATATTACTTAAGTTTATGTTTTGGGGTGTCGCCAAGTGGTAAGGCAGCGGGTTTTGGTTCCGCCATTCGTTGGTTCGAATCCAGCCACCCCAGCCAAGTTTGTGGAGTGTTTTATGAAAAATGTAAGTAAATCTGATTTAAATGATATAAAAGAAGATATTTTTGCCGCTTTGAATTTACGTTTTTTAGATTATCCGGAATTTTGGGATTTAAGAAGAAAATTTGTATTTTTGAAACAAAGAAGATTGTCTTTATTTTATGATTTTTCTAATCCATTAAAAGAAAATATTGTTAATAATATAAAAAAGAGGTCTCCAATAGTTGCTGGTCCTTTGAGTAGTTTTGTTAATAGAATTTTAGTATTAGAAAGAAATTTAAATAATATGAATGGTGAAATGTTTGATTATGCACAAAGAGGTTTATTAGAAGAAGCTTTTATAAGGTTATTTAGAAATAAACTTAAAAACTATGAAAGTTTATTAAATAGACATAAATCATTATATAATTTTGAAAAAATGATTTTATCTCGTCAAAAACAAAGGTAAATTTAAAATGCAAGTTTTAACAAGAGAAGAAGTAAATAAAATTTTACAAGAAAGTGAAGGTAGGTCTAAGCCATCTGGTAATTTTAGTTGTGCTGATCCTGAATTTGTGGATGAATTGGCGGATATTGCGTTCGAATGGATAAAGAAAAATTTTGATCAAAAAGTTAAATAGTTATTGGTTGTATGTTTTATTTATTATATAGTGTTCTTTCGACATTACTTTATTATAGTTTGTCGTCTTGGGTATTACAAGTTAAGAAAACTAAAAAATTTATTGAGGCAGGTTTGATTTCTGCTTTGTTAAATCTAATTATTTATTTAATGGTTAATTTTGGTAAGTTTACTTTAGAAAGTTTAATTGATATTTTTCTTAATTTTTGTTTTATTGCATTGTGGACAATTTGGGTTATATTTCTTGACAGTAAAAATAAAAATATTAATTGGATTTTAAAGTATATTCCTGTTTTATGTTTCCTTTATTTCTTTATTCTAGTTTTTATGGCTTTGTTTTTTGCTTCTTATGATTATTTATCGTTTGTTATTGCAAAATGGTAATTATGTGAATATTATTTATGTATAGATTTGGGGAATAAAAAAAGTTATATATGTATTTGTTATGGAGTTGATTTATGAAAGAAAGTCAAATATTAACACAGGAAGAAATAGATAAGATATTGTTTATTAAAGAGAATAATGATGGTGATTTTGTTAAGTTAAATAAGGAGTTTTATTCTTTAGGAAGATGTAGGTTTAGAAAGTTTTTTAATTTATCTAATTCTTGTAAAGAATATATACCTTATGAAATTATTACTAGTAACCCTAGTATTTCCGTTTCTTTTAATAGGTTTATTAATAAAATTTTAGTTTTACATAATAATATAGGTAAACTTTTATCAGGTCTTAGGTTTGCTAATCCAGGAAATAAAGGTTATAGTGATTTGATAAAAAAATTAAGAAAGTATATTTCTGATTATAAAGAGTTGGTTTATAAGTATAATTCTTTATATGATCTTAGAGATGATTTATTAAAAAATCAAAAACAAAGATAGTTTGTTCTTTATTGACATAAAATTTACTTTATAATATCTTAAGTGCTTGTTATTGGGGTGTAGCCAAGTGGTAAGGCAGCGGTTTCTGGTTCCGCCATTCGTTGGTTCGAATCCAGCCACCCCAGCCATTTTTTATAAGGATTTTTGTATGTTATTAAAAAAATATAATTTATGGGAAAGGATAAAAAGGATTGT
>CAUUHH010000023.1:0-11794 GCA_963544995.1 uncultured Alphaproteobacteria bacterium
AATCTACACCTAGTGATAGTGCAAATTCTATATCGCTTAAATCTTTTTCTGTAAATACAGGTAAGTTAACAACAGTGTTTGGTAGGTTGAAGCCTTTTCTGTCTGAAATCATTCCGCCAACTATTACTTTTGTTTTTACGGAACCTGTGTTTTTTTCTATTACCTGAACCTTTATTTTACCATCATTTATAAGAACAAAATCACCAACTTTTAATGCATCAAGTATTGCAACGTTTGGAAGTTGAACTCTGGTCTTATCACCTAGTTCTTCGTTATTATCAAATGTGAAAATTTGTCCGTCTTCGAGCATTTCTTTTTCATTTTTAAATTTACCAACACGAAGTTTGGGTCCTTGCATATCTGCTAAAATACCAATTTTTCTGCCTAGTTCTTTTTCTATTCTTTTGATATTATCGAATCTTTTTTTGTGCTCTTCGTGTGAACCATGTGAAAAGTTAAGACGGCATATATTAACGCCAGCTTCTATTATTGCTTTTAATGGTTCATATTCTTCGGTTGATGGTCCGATAGTTGCAACTATCTTTGTAAATCTAAAATTATTGTCCAAATTTTCTAATTCCATTTTCTTTTCCTTTATTATTGTTTTATTTTTTACTTGTATTAAGCAATTTAATAGCTAGTATGCTATAGCATATTTTATATTTTACAACTTATTTATTAAGTTTCTGTTATAAGAGGAGGTTTTTTATGGTAAAAACAGATGGAATTTCTGCAGATCAGTTAAATAGCTTTATTGAAAGAGTAGAGCGTCTTGAAGAAGAAATGGCTAATATAAGAAGTGATATTAGAGAAATTTATGCAGAGGCGAAGAGTGTTGGTTATGATCCAAAAATAATGAAGGTCGTTTTAAGACTTAAAAAACTGGATGAAGCAGATAGAAGTGAGTTAGACGAGCTTACTGAGACTTATCGTGCTGCTCTTAATGTTTAGTTTTTTATGGTTTTAGGATTGTTAAAGGCTTCCTTTATTTAGGGGGCTTTTTTTATTAAAAAAATAAAAGTAAATATTTTATTTTATCAGGTTTAATTGAGTATTGTATAAATCCATATATTCTGATGCAGATCTATCCCATGAGAAATCTTGAGACATTGCTCTTTTAATTATATTGTTCCAGATTTTCTTTTGGTTTTGATATATATCCAGACATCTGTTTATAGTATAAATTAAATCGTGTACTTGATAATTATCAAATGAGAATCCTGTTGCATCCCTTGATACTAATGTATGATTGAAATCTGCATTTATTATAGAATCTGCAAGACCGCCGGTATTCCTTACAAGTGGGATAGTTCCATATTTCATTGCGAACATTTGAGTTAATCCACAAGGTTCGTATTTTGCTGGATTTATTAAAACATCACATCCTGCAATTAATTGATGTGATAATTCTTCATCAAATGGTATTATTGCGAATTGAGACTTATAATTTTTTTCTATTTCTTTTAATCTTGGTAAATAGTTATTTTGATCTGTCCCCATTATTATTAATTGTATATTATGCATCATTATTGCTGGAATTGCTTCTAATAATATATCTATGCCTTTTTGTTCAGATAATCTGCTTAATATGCAAAATAGAGGAATATTATGATTTTGTAAAATGTTTACATGTTCTTGTATTTTTAGTTTATTTTGCTTTTTTCCTTCTTTGTAATTTGTTTTTGAATAATTTGCTGAGATTAGTTTATCTGTTTCTGGATTCCATATGGAGTAGTCAATACCATTTAAGATTCCAGTTAAGTCATTTTGTCTTTTACTGATTGTTTCTGATAAGCCAAACCCGAAAGGTTCTGTTTGAATTTCTTGTGCATAAGTTGGACTGACAGTTGTTATTTTATCTGCGCAATTTATTCCTGCCTTTAAAAATGATATTTGATTATTATTTAATATTTTTTCATCATTTCTTAAATATTCTGGTAAATTTAAATTATCGAAAATAATTTTATGAAAATTACCGTGAAATGCCATATTGTGAATTGTTAGAATAGACGATACCTTTATATTGGAATCTTGCTCTTTTAATAAATTTAGATATAAAGGTGTTAATGCCGTCATCCAATCGTTTAAATGTATTACATCTGGAATCCAGTTATCGATTCTGCCTGTCGCAAACTGTGATATTATGTAGGAAAAACATGCAAATCTTACATGATTATCATTCCATGAAATTCCGCAAACATCCGAATAAGGGTTCCCAGCCCGTAGAAATAATTCTGGGGCGGAAACTAGATAAAATTTTATAGGATTATTTTTTATATTTCCTTTATAAATATTAATTTGTTTTGAATGAAATATATTTTCAAAAGTATGTAGTAAAGTTAATTTTGTAAATTTATCCAATATGGATGGAAAGGCAGGTACAATATACCTTATATCTACTCCGTTTTGTTTTAATTTTTGAGGTAACCAAGCAGCTACGTCACCGAGGCCTCCTGTCTTATTGAAAGGAAATAATTCGGATGTTGCAAAAAGTGTTTTCATTTTTTTAGTTATTTATTTTATCTAATACACAATTATAAATAGTTATAATTTTTTCTGGTATATAATTTTTTGAAAAATTTAATCTTATATATGTTGATAGCTTTTGAGATATAGCAAATCTTTCATCTTTTGTTAATTTTATAGTATTTAATAATTCTTTTATAAATTTTTCAGAATCATTACTTTTTATTAATTTACAAATTTCTTCATTAAATATGTATTCTTTTGTTGAACCTGTATCTGTTGCTATTATTGGTCTTCCTAGACCTTCTGCTTCTAATATTGTTGGCATATACGCCTTTCCTTTTGAATTTAATTTTACATATACATCGCTTAGCATTAATATTGCTGGGATATCTATTTTATCTTCTATTATATGTATTAGATGGTTTGCATTTAATTTTGTTATTATGTTTTCTAATCTGTTTTTATTTTTTATTGTTTGATTATTTAAAATAATGCATCTAATTTTTTTCTTACTAATATCTTGTAACTTTATGATAGATGATATTAAGAAAGTTAAATCTTTTGTATTTTTTAAATTTGATATAGTTGTCACTATGAAACTGTCTTCTGGTATTCTGTAACCTGTTGCTGTTGTTATTATTCTTTCTGCACTAATTGCATTAGGATTGTATAAATCTGTATCGATCCAGGCTGGAACTATACCAATTTTGTTTGGATTTATTTTATATGATGATACTAAATGTTGCTCCATATATTTACTTGGTGTTATTATAAAGTTTGCTTTTAACATGTAGTTGATCCCTTTATTAGAAAAAGGGATGATGGATTTTTTGTATACTTTATAAATAGATGTAAAGTGAATTGCATTAGTAGTTTTTGATAATTTATATCCATGATATGCAGTTTCTGGTGAAAAAGAGTGTACTATTTTGATTTTGTTTTTTAATACTATATTCTTCAGATTTTTTAAACATTTATACGAAACTAAAAAATCATTTGAGTTTATTGGTAGGAAATGGTGAGGTATATTTGCCTTTTTTAATTCTTTTACCATTTTTCCACCAGCAGATGCAACAATTACATTAAAATCCTTGTTTTTTAATGCAATGGCTATATCTATCACGTATCTGTCAATTCTTTTATCTTCTATTGATGAAGACAATAATAATATATTTTTATTCATAAGAAAAAATAACTCGCCAACATTTTGCTATGATAAAGATACTTTATTCAAAAGTCATTAAAATTTTTTTATTTAATTGAAAGAATATCTTAATCCAAAAATTGCATCAACAGAATCTATGTTTTTTAATTTTAAATATTCATATTCTGCATTGTTTATCATATTGTAATTTATAGTTACTATTAATTTTAATTTTTCAGCTAATGAATATTTTGCTCCTAACTTTAATCTTATGTATGTTGTTGAAGTGCTTTCTTCATCACTATCGAATTTTTTTATTTCATTTCCAGGAGTTGTTTTATCAACAGAAAGTCCATCTTTGAAATACCCTATACCATAATCACTTAGAAATACAGAACTTTTCCCGTATCCGATACCTATAAATGGTGTTGTGTTTTCCAATATTGATAAATTGGGACTGTATAATACATTTACACCTATTGAATTTATTTTTAAATTATTTCCATATCTAAGTAAATAATCATTATTTATATCTTCAGTATAAAGATTATCATTTTTAACGTGTGTATATTCAATTTCTGCATTTATATTTTGATATCCGTATCCAAGTGATATGCTATCAATCCAATTACTACTTGGATTTTTCATATCTGCATATTGATTTTTTATTATTTTTGGATTTTTTTCTATTTGATATGTAAATAAATTGCTTAACCCCATTCCAAAGGTTGCATAAACTTTGTTATGTTCATCTATTTCTTCCTTATTAGAAGTTTTTTTATTTTTTAAATTACTAGATAGTTCGTCTATTTTTTTTTGTCTTGCTTTTAAATATTCACTTTCTTTATCTAATCTTTCAACTTCTTTATTATATATTTTAGCATTATGAGCTTTTATTATATCAATTGAGTTATCTGTATTTTTTACTTTTTTTGATTTTAAATAATTATCATATACGTAATTTATATAATGATTATCATAAGTTTTAGCAATTGTTCTTGTTGATATAATACCCGTAATAAAAGATAATACTATTTTAATGGTTTTATTTTGTATATTTATTTTTACCATCTTGTTTTTATTCCTATATTTAAACCATAACCATAATACTGACTAAATTCTACAGATTTTGGAAGAAATGATGAGCCACCTTCTGCAAGGAATAACAAAGTATCAGCATTTTTATTTTGTAAATATTCATATTCCACACCTACTGTGAATAATGTATTAGGCCTAAATTCATATTTATAATTAAAATTAAATAATATACCATATCCACTTCCACCAGAATCTATAAACGATGGATCATGCCTCCAATCTGTTCTATTGGGCCAATTGCCCCAAACTTTATAACTAGGTTTAAAGTATTCTGCATAAATATATACTTGTTGATTAGTATCAATTTTTCTTTCCATACTTGCAGCAATAAATGGGCCAGTCCAATCTACAAAATACATATGTGTTATTCCTGGTCTTTCATGTATTTGAGAAACACCACCAAATGCCATTAAAAGATTTGAGCCTCCTTCTCCTCTCTCTAAACACGTCCATTCTGTAGGATCTTGTCCATCTGTATGGTAACAAAAATCTGAATCCTCTATTCTATCTCCATATCCAAAATTTACGTATTTTTCTCCATTACTTAAGGTCGCCATTCCTGGAATATTTGTGTCAGTTACCTCTTCATTTGTTCTTTCTCTTTCTCCGTTACTATTTTCTCGAGCTTTATAAAATGCCCCTGATCCTAGGCCATGATCATCTGAAGATATACCACCCGTACAAACATCCTTGTATCCTTCCCAATCTGCGATACCTTTACATCCTTTTTCCAGTGTAAAAGGATGAGGTTCAACATGGTCAAACATTATATAATTTTGTTTTCTTTTTTTATAACCAATGTATGGTGTTATATCCCAACCCGATATATGCCAAAGATTTCTCATACCAGCAGAAAACGAATAAGTTTTTAAATCAACACTTCCTTTACCATGGGATATAAGATGATCTTGATTAAATATATCATCATCACTTGTTCGTATGGTAGTTCCTTTACCTGTTTCATATACACCTTTCAGAACTAATTGTCTGTTTTTTAAAATTATATCTCGTGAAACACTGAAAGAAGTTTCTCTCATATCTATTTCATCCCAATTCAATATAGAACCAACGTCTGTTTTGAACATAAAATGACCTTTAGTTCTTTTCATTTTGGCATCTATATAATATTTTTTAGGAATAGTTTCTATTTTAGTATCGTAAGAAAAGTTAGTATTAGATGTAAAATTTATATTTTTGTTATTGATATTAGCATTTTGTTGAGTTTTTTGGAAACTTGTGATTGTTGGTTTTTCATCCTCATAACTATTGTAGTAATCATTATAAAAATTATCATAATATGTTGGAGCACCTTCGGCTTTTATACCTTTAAATGGTATAAAACTGCTTATAAGTACAGCTAAAGTTGTGAAATACCTATTATGTCTGTTATTATTTTTTATTTTATCACCCCTTACTTTGTGCCTATAATATCATAAAAATAGGTTTGTTTCTATAACTTTTTTGCTTGGAATGTTAAAAATTCTTGCTTTTATTAGTCCTATATACTAGTATTTCGTTAGTCTTTAGAAACAAAATAGAAACATCGGAGGTTTTTATGTCTGGAATTATGCAAGGTAAAAAAGGTGTTATTTTTGGTGTTGCAAATGATAAGTCTATGGCTTGGGGTATTGCAAAGATTTTACATGATGAAGGTGCGGAGATAGCTCTTAATTATATGGGTGATATAATGGAAAAGAGGGTTAGGCCACTCGGTGAAAGTATAAATGCACCTGTTATAATGCCTGCAAATGTTCAAGATGATGCTTCATTAGATGCTTTTTTTGCAGAAGTTGAGAAAAAATTTGGAAAGATAGATTTTTTGCTTCATGCAATTGCTTTTTCTAATAAAGAGGAATTGTCGGGCTTATATATTGATAAAACGACTCGTGATAATTTTAAAAATACTATGGATATTTCAGTCTATTCTTTTGCAGACTTATGTCGAAGAGCATCTAAAATTATGAATGAAGGTGGTTCATGTGCTACACTTACATATCTTGGTGGTGAACGTTATATTCCGAATTATAATGTGATGGGTGTTGCAAAGGCGGCTCTTGATGCGTCTGTTAGATATTTAGCATCAGATCTTGGTAATAAAGGAATTAGAGTTAATGCAATTTCTGCTGGCCCGATTAAAACACTTGCTGCGTCAGGAATAGATGATTTTACATTAATGCAGAAATGGAATGCATATAATACATTTTTGGGTAGGAATATGACTATGGAGGATGTTTCTAGGACGGGACTTTATTTATTATCTCCTCTTTCAAGTGGTGTTTCTGGTGAAATTTTACATTGTGATTGCGGTTATCATGCTCAGGGTATGGTAAATTATAATCATATAAGAGAATCTGGTGAATTGCTTGTTCAATATGCGGATAGAATGGATAAAAGAGATTCTTAATTAATTTATTTTGATGTAAATTTAGAATCCCGGTTTTATATCGGGATTTTTTATTGTTTAGATATATTTATTATGTTATTATTTGTGTTGAATTTATTGTTTTGGAGATTTGTATGAAAAGTAAGGTTTGTTTTGTTTTTGTATCTATTTTAAATTTACTATTTAATTTTGAGGTTTTTTCTAAACCTTCTGTTAAACATAAAGATAAAGCAAGACGTAGTGCCGGAGCGTCCAAACGTAGGTCTGGATCAGCAGCTAGAAGGTCTGCTTTAGGTTCTGCTATGAGAGGAAAATCCAAGGATGCTGATGATATGAGTAAAGAAGATAAGGGTAAAAAAGAAACGGATGAAACAGAATTTGAAATAAAGAGTAAGAAAAGAAAAGAAGCGGCACTTGCAGAGGAAACTGCAAGAAAGAAACGTCAGGATAATTTAGGAACCTGTGAAGAAAAATATTATGAATGTATGGATAATAAGACTGCAGAAATGGTTCAATTTCATGAAGTTTTATATAATGATTATAGCGATATGTTAACAGATATTTATTCTGGTATGAGAACACCTGCGTTTAAGTGTATTTATGATCCAAAAATTAAGGAAATGTATTCTAAATATTATTATGGACTTTCTAGTATTTCTAATAGTTCTTTTATAGATAAAGTTTCATCTGGCTCGATAGAGTATTATAATTATTTAAAAGAGAATGCAAATAATGTTGCAACGAAGAAAATTTCACCAATGCTTCTTAATAAAGATGTTATTAAAATAGCTAATTTACCAAAGGAACCAAAAGGAAATGCTAAATTTGTGGATAGAGCTTCGGTTTCTTATAAAATAGCAACATTGGATCCAGAAAGAATACTTCAAGATATTGATGCTCATTGTGCAAATGTTGTTAAGAATCCAGATTTAAAAATATGTGATAAGAATGATTTGGAATTTAATAAAGATGACTGGAAAGAAAAATGGCTTAATATTAATACTCCTACCATTGAAGCATCATGTAAAGATTATGGAGTTTTTTTGAAGGAAAAATTGATAAAATCTAAAAAAGAGGCTTCTGATTTTATTTCTTTGTTATCTAATAAACTTACATCAGTTATAGAGGAGCATAATTTAAAGGTCGAATCAGATTTAGAGTTAGAAGTTATGAAAGCAAAAGAAGAAGCAGAAACTATTTTAAAGGAAGAGAAAAAGATGGCAGATGATGAATATAGAGAGAAGAAAGAAAAAATAGATGCAATTGCTAAAAAATTACTTAAGAATAACGGTATTGATAAGTAGTTTTATTAATATTTTTTGTTGGTAGAGTGATTTTTTATAAACCTTAGATTAGTCTTAATTTTTATGAAATAATGCTTTTCAGATTTTAATGTTATTTTGTGTGGGAATATTATCTTCTGTATGTTAGATGGTAACCAAGATTTTCCATACATTTTCTGTATGAATTATTAGAATCTGTTGAGCCATCATTTGGAATAGAAAAGGCTATCCTTTGTCCTGCTTCTCTGTAATCTCTGGATTCAAATGTTGCCCACAAAGAATCCCATTGTGGTATAGTTTTGGGTTTCATATTGTTAAAAATATTTTGTGCTTGTGAACCTATTTTTACTCCTTTTACCCCTAAACATCCTTTGTGGTCTGTTATGAATTTGGCCATAACTACATAATCATGTTCCCAATGAAATATATTTGCATTGTTGATATCTCCATTATATGGGAAGTTATTACATGCTGATACTAATATTAACCAGCTGTAGTTTTTTATTTTTTGTGATAAAGGTTTTAGCATTTTATGTATTAATCTTTACTGTTAAAATCTTTTATTATGTTATTATTTATGTCTATTGCTAAATCTTTGTTATCTTTTATATTTTTTGCTCTTGCAATACCTTCTCCATCGAATGAAATTATTTCATCGTAATAATCTGGTTTTATTCTTTCCTTGCCTGATTTATCTATTGCTCCGTATTTTCCATTTTTTTTAATTACTGCATATCCGCTTGTGAAAGATTGTGCATCATCGTATTTTAAAGGAATTACAATTTTTCCATCTTTATTTATAAAACCAAATTTTTTATCTTTTGAAACAACTGCATAATCTTCGTTGAATGGACTGATAGTATCAAAAGATAATTTGTCTACATTACCCTTTTTATCAAGCATTCTCCATTTGCCATTTATGTATGCTTTTTTTATTGTTTTGTCATTTTCATCTGTTTTTATGTCTTCTTTTGTTACTCTTATTATTTCTTGTTTTGTTTTTATCTTTTTTAATACTTTTGTTTTTTTTAGTATTATAGCTATTAATAAAATTATTGATAGTATAGACATTATATATATAAATTTTTTCATAATTTTCCTCTTCTTTTTCTATAACAGGTTAATTATTTAGTTATTAAAGTTCAAGTAAAACTTCCTTTAATTTTTTTATTTCATCACGAATTATTGTTGCTTTTTCGAATTCTAGATTATTTGCTAGACTAGTCATTTCTTTTTCTTTTTGTTTTATTATTTTTTCTATTTCATTTGTGTTTCTTATTTTTAATTTTGTGTTTGTTTCATTTGTTTTGGTAGGGAAATCTAAATCTCCTATATTATCTGCTATTTTTTTGATTATTGTTTTGGGTGTAATATTGTGCTTTTTATTATATTTGATTTGTATATTTCGTCTTCTTTCTGTTTCTGCTACTGCAGTTTTTATTGAACCTGTAATAGTATCTGCATATAGAATCACTTTTCCTTCGCTGTTTCTAGCAGCTCGTCCTATTGTTTGGATTAGTGTTGTTGCAGATCTTAAAAAACCTTCTTTATCTGCATCTAGTATTGCAACTAATTTACATTCTGGGATATCCAAACCTTCACGAAGTAGATTTATTCCGACTAGGACGTCAAATTTTCCCAATCTTAAATCTCTTATAATTTCAATTCTTTCAAGTGTATCTATGTCTGAATGTAGATAACGTACTTTTATATTATATTCACTTAAGTATTCGGTTAATTGTTCGGCCATTTTTTTTGTTAATGTTGTGCATAAAATTCTACCACCTGTTTTTGTAATTTCTATGCATTCATGCATTAAATCGTCGACCTGTGTTGCAATAGGTCTGATTTCTATTTTTGGGTCTAATAGTCCGGTTGGTCTGATTAATTGTTCAGTAAATTTATTATTAGTTTGTTTTAATTCCCATATACCTGGGGTTGCTGAAATATATATAGTTTGTGGTCTAAAATTGTCCCATTCTTCAAATTTTAATGGTCTATTATCCATACAAGATGGTAATCTGAAACCGTAATTAGAGAGAGTTGATTTTCTTACTCTGTCACCGTTATACATTGCTCCTATTTGTGGGACAGATGTATGAGATTCATCTATGAATAGTATTGCATCATTTGGTAAGTATTCGAATAATGTTGGAGGAGGGTTACCTGCTTTTCTTCCGGTTAAATATCTGGAATAGTTTTCGATGCTTTTACAGTATCCTGTGGATTCCAACATCTCTATATCAAAATTTGTTTTTTCTCTTAATCTTTGTTCTTCGACGAACATATTATTTCTTTTAAAATATTCTAATCTTTCTTTTAATTCTTCTTTTATTCCTGAAATTGCATTTGATAGGGCAGGGCCTGGGACTACATAATGGCTGGATGGGTATATTGTTGTCGATTTTAGTGATAGCATTTTTTTGCCTGTTAATGTATCAAATTCAGTGATGCTTTCTATTTCATCACCAAAAAAAGAATAGCGCCATGCTTTGTCTTCTAGGTGGATTGGAAAAACATCTAAAATATCACCATGTAATCTAAAGTTACCTCTGTCTAAAATCATATCGTTTCTAGTATATTGCATTTCGGTTAGTGATTTTAGGATATCTTCTATTTTTATGGTTTGTCCTTTATTTATAGTTAAACTCATTGAAGAGTATGCTTCTGGAGAGCCTAAACCATATATACAAGATACAGATGCAACGATTATTACATCACGATATTCTAGCAATGATCTTGTCGCGGAATGGCGCAGTCTGTCTATTTGTTCGTTTATGTTGCAATCTTTTTCTATGTAAGTGTTACTTTTTGGAATATATGCTTCAGGTTGGTAGTAGTCATAGTAAGATACAAAATATTCAACATGATTATATGGAAATAGTTCTAACATTTCTTGGTATAGTTGGGCGGCAAGTATTTTATTGGGAGCCATTATTAATGTAGGCCTTTTTGCTTTTGCAATTATATTTGCCATAGTAAAGGTTTTACCACTGCCGGTTATTCCAAGTAAAACTTGGTCTTTTAATCCTTTATTTAAGCCGTTTAGTAATTCTGCTATTGCTTTTGGTTGGTCACCGTTAGGTTTAAATTTTGAAACCATTTCAAAATTTGCAGGTGCTGTTGATGTATATTTATTGTATGATGAAGATAAAAGTAAATTTTTTTCCATATAACTTAATATATTTTGTATTTTGCTTGTTTTAATAAAATATAGAATATAGTATGTTTTTATTATTATGCTTGTAAAGATAATTTATTTGAGGGGTATGGATGAAGTTTAAATTTACAGCAAGGTTAAAGGATTTATTTAAATCTATATGGAATAAATTTTTAGATTTAATAAATGGACATAATAAAACATTAAAGCAAATTTTTTTGAGCAGACGCTCTACTTTCGTTTTCGTTTTCGTTTTC
>CAUUHH010000024.1:0-8082 GCA_963544995.1 uncultured Alphaproteobacteria bacterium
CCTTGCCATATATTCCTCCCAGAACTCAAATTAATAAAAATAAACCTGTGTGATTATATCACAAAATATAAATGAATAAAAGTGGAAATAATAATAAATATTAAACATCCATTATTAATGGAGCGTCTGTTTTTTCAATAATTTCTTGTTTTGTTGTATATGGACTTACCTCTATAACATGTAAACCATCATCTTTAACTTTTATTACTGCAAGTTCTGTAATTATTGTATCGACTGCACCTAGAGCTGTAAGTGGTAAAGTACATTTTTTTAATATCTTAGGTTTTCCATCTTTTGCTGTATGTTCCATTGCAATAATAACTTCTTTTGCACCGACAACTAAATCCATGGCTCCGCCCATTCCTGGAACTAATTTCCCTGGAATTAAATAATTTGCTAAATTTCCATACATATCTATTTGCAATGCACCCAAAACTGTTTTATTTATGTGTCCACCCCTTATCATAGTAAAAGACATAGAAGAATCAAAAAATGCACCACCATTTTTTATTGTTGATAAATTTCCACCAGCATCAGTTATATGATAATCTTCATTGTTTTTTAGAGGTTTTGCTCCGCAATTTATAATACCATTTTCTGCCTGTACGAAAATATTTACACCATCTGGGATATAATTTGCAGCAAGTGTCGGCATTCCAATTCCCAATGTTACAAAATCGCCATCTTTGAATTCTTTTGCGACTCTTTTTACTATATATTCTCTTAATTCATCTTTTGATAATTCCATAAATTACCCTTTATATAACAATATAATCTATAAATATTCCTGGGATTACAACTTCATTTGGATTTAAATATCCATCTATATATTCTTCAGGTTCTACAATTACTGTTTTTGCAGCAGTTGCCATTACGACATTAGTATTTCGTGTTGTACCTTTAAAAGAAATATTTCCCATTTTATCTACTTTAGTTCCATAAATTAACGCGATATCTGCACCTAATGCGGTTTCTAATAAATACTGTTTATTATTTATATTTATTATTTGTTTTCCTTTTTCTACTTCTGTTCCTATCCCCGTTGGTGTTAAAATTCCACCTAGACCTGCACCAAAAGCTCGTATACGTTCACAAAGAGAACCTTGTGGAGTTAATTCAACATCTATTTCCCCTAAGTTCATTTGTTTTCCAGTTTCTGGATTTAACCCTATATGAGAAGCAATTACTTTTTTAACCCTATGATTTGAAATTAAAAGGCCCCTATCAGAATCTGGATATGATGTATCGTTTGCAATTAATGTTAAATTATTTATATCTGTTTTTAAAATTTCATTTATAACTTTAGTCGGTGTTCCACATTTTAGAAAGCCACCAACCATAATACTCATATTTGATTTTATAAATGATATTGCAGTATGTACAGAAACAATTTTTGCCATTTTATCCTTGTATTTTGTATTTATACTAAATTCAATAATATAAAAATACAATATTTTTTAACTTTATAAAAACTTTCTGGCAATTTAAATTTATTTTGTTTACTATCTATATATTGGAGAGGTGGCAGAGTGGTTGAATGCGGCGGCCTCGAAAACCGTTATGGGAGCAATTCCATCGGGGGTTCAAATCCCTTCCTCTCCGCCATTATTTATTCCATGGTCTATTTTTATAGTAATTATATTTGTTGTATGTAAAGCTTTTGTTGTCTATAAAAAATTCTGCATTATTACTGTTTGTCATGAAGCTTTTATCAAAAATTTTTGCATAACAATTGTTATTTTTATAATTTTTTTTGGTTAAAAATATTAAATCATAATCATGACATTTATACTGATTTAGATTATACATAAAACTTATTTTTGTATTATTAATTATAAAATTATCCTTATTAGAAATAATTTTTGAGGGTTTATTTAAATAATTTTCTAATTTTGATTTAAACCAGTTTATATTATTAAACTTCCCTAAAGTTATTATGTATATTTTATCTTTACCATTTATTGCAAAAATATCATTATTCTTGTTTACCACTAAATTTGGTGATTTTGTTAAAGTATACTCTATTATTCCATATATTATAAAAAGCACCCCTAAATATTTAATTTTTGTTTTAAAAAAAGAAAAAATAATTATGCCTAATATAATTACAAAAAATATATTAGAATCTAATCTTGTAACTATTATAGAAGAGTAAGGTAGATTGCTTATGATACTTGCAAAATAATTGATTTTTGCTATTCCAAAATCTGCAATATTTAAAAATAGATGTTCTAAATTGAAAGGCATAAAAATAAAACTGAATAAAATACTAGGCATTACAATTAATATAAAAAATGGTAAAGCCAATAAATTTCCTAAAATACTGTAAATTTGAATGGAATGAAAATGGTATATAATAATAGGTAAGTTATATATAAATGTCATAAAAGACGATACTATTATTCCAATTATAAAATTTAGTATTTTTATAATTACTTTATTTTTTATGTAGAAATTATCACGATTTATTGCCCATTTATCTTTGTATTCATATAATTTTATAAGAGCAATTACGGCCATAAATGATAATTGGAACCCAACATTTATAACAGATTCGGGATATATAATTAATATTGTTATAGCAGCTATACTTACAGATCTTAAAGAAATGGCAACTTTATCTAAAATTATAGATAATAGAATTATACAACTCATTATAAATGCTCTTATTGTTGAAATCCTTGCCCCACTGACAAATAGATAAAATGAACTAGCAATAAATGAAATTATTGAAACTATTTTTCTACTATTATATTTGTTTGATATGTAAATGTTTAAACTTAATAGAAATCTTATAATAAAAAATATGCTTCCTATTATAATACTTAAATGAAAGCCTGATATAGATAATAAATGAGAAATCCCTGCATTTTTATAATTTTCACTTATATTATTGTCAATATTGTATCTTTCTCCAGTCATTATAGATGTAATAATTCCTTTATTTATTAAAGAATGATTATTTTCTATTTTAGTATTTATTAAATTTCTGATATTTTGTATTTTGAATAATAGTTTATCAAAAATATTATTTTTTATTTGATACTTATGGTATTTCCATACACCTATACTTTTTCCTGATGCAGATATTTCATGAAAATAAGAATATTTTCTGAAATCAAAATCATTTTTAAATATTGGCATATATGATGGAATTAATATTGCTGAAAATTCAACTGTACTTCCTATCTCTGGAACATTTATGTTTTTATCAAAAAGAACTCTTATTTTGTTTAATTTTATATTTTTTGTTTTATTTATTATTTCTGTATTATTTATTGTATACCTATTAAATTCATCTAATTTTTCTATATTTGTTACTTTTCCTATAATTTTATCATAACTTATTTTTCTTTTTATTAATTTTGTATTTAATATCTTTGATTTTATTCCTATTATAAAAATTCCTAATAAGATAAATAATAGTACAAATAAAAAAAATTTTATTATATCACTTTTTATAAAAATAATATTTGTAATTATTATAACTAATAATAATGAAATTAATGGTATGCTAGGTTCGAAAGATAATTCAAAATATATTAAAATTCCTATTCCTATTAAAACAGGAATAAATAAAAATAGTCTGGCGTATTCTTGTCCTATTATATCATTTAAATATTCTTTTATTTTTAACAATTACTTACCTATTTTATAAAAATTGTTTTTTTATAATAGAATCTGATTTAACAAAAATCAAATTAAGTATAGAATCAGACTTATTTAAAATTTCTATTGAAAAAAATTTAAATATTGTTATATTTTTCCTTATTTCGGGGAGTAGCTCAGTCTGGTAGAGTACTAGTTTTGGGAACTAGGTGCCGCAAGTTCAAATCTTGTCTCCCCGACCATTTGCTGTTTAATGAAAAGAATGGTGGATTTTATTTGATACGAGATATTGTTTGTAAATTAAGGCTTCTTCTAGCCTTTTAGTTAAAGATTTAAGAGGTGGTTTATGGTTAAATTGATATTGATTAGACATGGTGAAAGTGTTTGGAATCAGAAGAATCTTTTTACTGGTTGGACTGATGTTGAATTATCAGAAAAAGGTATTGAAGAGGCAAAGCATGCAGGCACTTTACTAAAAAGTGAAAAAATAGATATTTGTTTTACATCTGTTCTTAAAAGGACTTTACAGACAGCAGAAAATGTTTTAAAGGCAGCTGATAGAACTGAATTACAACAAATTCATGATTGGCATTTAAATGAACGTCATTATGGAGCATTACAAGGATTAAATAAGGCAGAAACTGCAGCAAAATATGGTGAAGATCAAGTTAAGATATGGAGGAGATCGTATGATGTAAAACCTCCTCTTCTTGATGAAAATGATGAGAGGAATCCTGCATTTGATGATAAATATAAAAACCTTAATATAAAACTTCCTCTTGCAGAAAGTTTGGCCGATACTGTTGATAGGGTTGTTCCTTATTATAAAGATGTTATATTACCTCAACTTAAAAGTGGTAAAAATGTTTTAGTTGTTGCGCATGGAAATTCTCTTCGTGCGCTTTGGATGTATTTATCTAATTTATCTCCAGAAGAAATTTTAGAAGTAAATATACCTACCGGTACACCATTTGTTTATGAATTTGATGAAAATATGAATTTAAAATCTAAAGAACCTGTTTATTTAAAATAGTAATTAGTAGTTAATTAAAGCAAAGAACACTTATTATCTTTGCTTTTGTTTTAAAACTCTACTAACAGCATCTCTCATGTTTTTTATTTTGTAAAATTCTTCTTGCCAGATATTTTCGTTTATAAACTCTGGTATGTCATTATTTATTTCTGTTTTTATTATTTCCTCTACAAATTTATTCTTTTGTTCTTCGGGTATTTCAAATTGTCTATATATACTTTTCTTTAATAAATTTTTAAATATTGTTAATAATTTTTTTGGAATAACTGTTTTTTTTGTAATATTTTCAACTAATACAGAAATATCATAATTATTACAATTAGTTTCTTTTTGTTTTGAAATTATTTTTGCTAATTCTGATTTATGAGTATATTTTCCAATATATAAATTATTAAAATTAATATTATCTAAATTTTTACCTTTATTTTTATAATATTGAACCATATATCCCAAAATGGATCTTCTTTTTATTATATTTAAAACTTCTTGATAAAAAGATTTATCTGATATTTTAGTAACATCTAATTCTTCCATTATAATTATATCTCTTGTTTCTATCAATTTATCAAATTGCCCATTAATTTTATTAAATTTAAATATATAGTTATTGTTGTCCACATTTACAGATTTATAAATTCTATTATCTGATGCAATATATTCTATTTTTGCATTTTTTATTTTATTTTTACCATATCTGTTTGTTTCAAAAATTTCATTATTAATTATAAGTAAAGTCATATTTTACCCCCTACTTTTATCAAGATAATTAGATAATATCGAGATCTTATCCAACAATTTTATATCTTTTCTTTTTGAATTTTTATTATGCTCTAGTATGTTATAGCTTAAATCTTTTTCTATTTCTGTCATAATTTCTTTATCAATCAAATTAAATAATTCTAAATAATTTTGTTCTTGTTTCTCATTAGTATCTATTATTTTAAAATGTTCGCTTCCATTAACTTTATCATTATACTTATTTATTACTTGATCTCTGTGTAATTTATATGCTAGACACTGTATAAATTTTTGAATTTGCTCATTTTTTTGAATATAATTTTTATCAGAACGTGTTATTTCATATATTATATGAGTTATTTCATAATAGTTAATAAAACCATGTAAAGTACATAAAACCTCTGATAGGACATAAATATTATCATAACCATTTAATTCTATTGGAACTTTTAAATATAATTTAATATCCATAAATTCAGAATCTTTTAATAAAACCTGTCTATTTAAAAATGGATATTTTTCTAATTTCTCTTTTGTTACTGTATTTTTATTTAAGTTGAAATTATTTGCGACGTAATCAATTATCCTTGGGGATTTTTTTAATATTTCATTGAATTTTGAATAGTCCACTGTTTCAAAATCAAAACTTTTTGCATAATTTACAAAATCAAATAAAGTTTCTAATGTTGGAAATGATATTGAACATCTTGTGTAATCTAATATCTTATCGAAATCTCCAACATTTTCTTCTTTTATTTTTTCATTTATTCTTTCTAAACCCTTATTTTCTGCCTGTATAAAATTTACTCTATTGTTAATATTTCCTCTATTTATAAATAAATTCTGTTCTGAACCAAATTTATATAATAAATTTCTAATAGAATAAGCTAACACCCTCCCTGAAAAATTGCTTATATCAGATAAAATTTGTAAATCATTAATACCTTGTTTTGGCCTATCACTACTATTTTGCCTTAAATAACTACTATCAGTCATGGGCAAAAATAAATCATGTTTATTCATTTAAACTCTCTTAAAAAATATATTTTAGACATTATAATAATATGTTTTATAATTTTGTCAAGTTTATAAATGAATATATAAGCTGTTATATGCTATTTTTAAATTTTAACTTTAACACTATCTAAAAATTTAGAGAATTCCTTAATAAAATTTTCTACATATACATCTTCAAGCTCAAATAAATGTTCTTCTAAACTTATATTATTTATTCCACGTCTTATCTTTATTCTAAAAACTATTACTGTAGTTTTAAATAAAACACCAAACAGTCCTTTATTTTTCAATATATCATACTCTATACAATTTGCAAATTTATTAACTTTTTCACTTGATACAATAAATTTAGATTTTTTTATTAATCCATTATTTATTTCATAAGTTGTACTCCTTGCTTTATTATATATACCATCCAATATAAATAACAAAGAGATAAATGCTATCACTAAACCTGCTTCACTATTTACAAATAATGTAAATATCATTAAAATAATAGAGATAAGAAATGATAACTCTGGGTAATATCTTTGATTATAAATATTAATTGTTTTTGTCATAATTTATACCTTATTTTAAATACAAAGTAAAAAGGCTCTAAAAAAGAGCCTTTTTTTTCTAAATCATACCAACTACAGAAAGTTTTTCAAACCATAAAAATGTAGTTGTAGTGATTAAAAGCTCTTCAGAAGGTATTTCTAAATCTTTTTGTACATATACAGTAATTTCATTATCTTCATATGTATCAAACCTATCAGGCTTATTAGGAGAGCCAACTAACACGGTTGGTTGCACAGATTGCCCACTTCATGAATAGCATACATGTAAAAAACAATGCACAGATTTTACATTTTCTTCTAATATTTTAGCTTTAGCTTTTTCATCAACTTTAACTTTCATATGTTCCTCCTTTTCGTGTTTTAAAGTCAAGTAAATATACAACAATCATACACTTAAAAATGTAACTTAAAAAATGAATTAATTAAAAAAGAGAACTAAAGTTAATACTTGTTTGCAACCTGCCTCAATTAAGCATTGTTTACACACTTCTATTGTTGCTCCAGTAGTAATTACATCATCAAGAATAATTACTTTTTCAGGTATTTTAGCCCCATGTTTTATGTGCATTTTATCTATCATATTTACTTTTCGCTCTATTTTTGAAAGCCCTTTTTGTGAATGCCCATCACTTCTATTTAAAATATAACTAATAGGAATTGAATAAATAAGTTTTAAATAAAGACATATATCTTCAAGCTGGTCCCATCCTTTTGTTTTAATCTTATTTGGTCTTGGAGGCACAGGAACAATAGGAACACCTATTAATTCAGGATTATTTTTAATATACTGACTTATTATTAAAGCAAAAACAAAAGATAAGCTTCTAATATTTTCATTTTTCCAATATAAAACAATATCTGTGTATTTATTGATGTAGGGATATAATAAAAACTCTTTTTCCATATTGAATTCTTCAACTTTAGTACGACATCTTGTGCAATAGTTTTGTTCAGAAATTAAAGGAATGTTGCAATAAGAACAATAGCATTCTTTTTTTGCTTGTCTATCTTTTAATGGCTTATAAAACATTAAATTTATGCAATCTTTACATATTGGAAAGAGAGAAAAGATTTGCTTTTTACATATTAGACAGTTTTGACTTGATAGAAAATTAGAATAAAAAA
>CAUUHH010000025.1:0-7888 GCA_963544995.1 uncultured Alphaproteobacteria bacterium
ACTCAGTCTGGCTTTGCAGCCCGTTTAAGTCGTTTTTTAAGAATATTTTCGTCTAGTATTTTATCGTCAATTCGTTCTGTAAAATTTCAGTTAATTTTTAAATTTAATTTATTAAGCAAATTTTTTTGCAAAGAATTTTTGTATATTTGTAACGTTAAATTCTTGTGTAAACAATTTGCATAATTATCAGTTTATGGATAGGGGTTTTCATGATGGCCCCTGTCCTCCCATTTTCAAAATAAAAAGTTTTTTCAAAAATATTTAACAAAAATTGCATCATATTTTCTGCTTGAAAAATTTGTAAGACTTGATAAATTAAACCGGTCTATTAATAAAAAGGGGTTCATTTATGAATAAAAATTTATTTACTGCTTTATTGTTATGTTCAACCATAGTGACAACTTCGGTTAATGCCGCTGGTTATTTGGCATTACGGGCAAATGCCGTTGATACAACAATAAATTTGTCTGATAAAACAAAATTCAAAGATAATTTACTAGGTGGCAGTATCGCCCTTGGTATAGAGGCAGATCAAAAGACTACAGATAAAATGTCTATCAGAATGGATATATCATACGATTATAATAATTATGTAAGAAGCAGGGAAAAAGAAACCGGTGGTGATATAAAAGATATAATATTTCGTAACAATGATATCATGATTAATGCATATTTTGATATCCCAGTTGGCTATTCTTTAATACCATACATTATGGCAGGTGCAGGTATTTCCAATATGTATACAAAATATTCAGAATATGATCATGCAACTCATGTAACAGCATCTACCGAAGAAAGTAGGTTAAAGTTTGCAAGTCAGGCTGGCCTTGGTTTTACAACCAACATAGGTGATAATGTTAATATAGATGCAGGCTACAGATATATAAGACACGGTATTTTAAACTTTAAGGATGTTGCAACCGTAAGATCAACTTCCAATGTATATTCCGTAGGTATAAGAGTAGCTTACTAATTTATAATACAATATTTTATCCATCCCCACCTAATACCATAAAGGGTGGGGATTTTATTATATTAGTTATTGAAATAACGGATGACAATTTATATGATAATTTTATAAGGAATATATAAAATGACAGATAAAGATGATATAGATTTTAATGAATTATCAGACTATATAACCAGAATTGGAAATAAGGCGGTAAAAAAGGCGCAAGAAGAAAACAGGAAGAAAGGTCTTCCGAATGTATATTCT
Source organism: uncultured Alphaproteobacteria bacterium (assembly GCA_963544995.1). GTDB lineage: Bacteria > Pseudomonadota > Alphaproteobacteria > Rs-D84 > CACZYB01 > CACZYB01. The sequence continues at coordinate 1,217 of CAUUHH010000025.1, forward strand.
TTGAACGGAACCATAGTATGGCAAATGCCAGACGGATCTGTTACTACCACCGACCCATTCAAAGATGAAGAAGATTAGACAAATCTTACCACTATCATAAAATTTATATGTACCTAGCTTGAAACTGCCTACTGTATTTAAGTTTTACAGAAGTATCGAATAAAACTATAAAATGCAATTATATTTTTCTCTTTCTATTTTATAAAATTTACAAAAATGCAAAAAAATGAAATAGGATTTATTTTTGACTAAATATAAAATTATTGAATTTTTATTTGAAATGTCGTATATTGACATAGTAAAATATTATAGATTGGTTATATATAATATGAAAAAACGCACATTAATAGAAAGAATAAAAATAAAAGTAAATAAAAGTAAAAAAAATACTTTTTTGCTTAAAGATTTTGATTATCTTATCAAAAAGTATGATTATGATCAGATTTTACGTGGATTGCGAACTTTGATAAAAGCAGATTTGCTTGTAAAAATATCAAGAGGAATTTATGCAAAAACAAAAATTTTAAGTGATGGTTCTATATTACTTAATAAAGGAATAAATGAACTTGCAACTGAAGCGTTAAATAATTTAGGTATTAAAACAGCCTCTTCTAATTATTTTATGCAGTATAAAAATGGAAAGACAACTCAAATTCCAACAGGTAGAGTAATTGCAGTAAATAAACGAGTTAGAAGAAAAATAGGTTATAATGGAAATTATATAAAATTTGAGAAAATGAAAATCAGATAGAAAAATGCTTTCACAAAGTGAAATATTTGAAAAAATTGTACAAGATAAAGGGTGTAATATAGCATTCCCTGTAAAAGAAAAGTTTCTTTTAGATATTATAAAACAATTTATTGAGAGGTTAAAATTACCAAATATTTATAAGTTTGTTTTTGGTGGAGGGACTAGTCTTGTTTGTGCATATAATGAACTTACAAAACGTTTTAGTGAAGATGGAGATTTTCGTATTGTACCGAAACCTATTCATACAAAAAATATTAGAAATAAATTAAAAACAATAGCAAACTCATTAACAGGTTTTACAATTGAAAATTGTATTGAAAACAGCAATATGATTACATTTTTATTTAAAGCTAGTAATTTTAATATTCCTTTAAATGAAACAATAAGACCATATATTAAAATAGAGATATTTTTTACTAACACATTATTTTATAAAGCAAAAGAAAGACAACTTATTTCTTTTTATAATAAATATGCAGGCCTTAATCCGGAAACGAAGATATTGTGTGTTTCCCTGGAAGATACAGCCATAGATAAAATAAGTTCATTATTGTGGAGGATTGCTTCAAATAAAACAGACAATCCTAAATACGATAGTGCAGATATAAGACATTTGCACGATTTATTTTATCTATATCCCAAATTAAATATTGATAACAATTTTAAAAAGTATGTTTTACAAGTAGTAAATTATGATATAAAAGAAAGATTAAAAAGTGATAAAACATTTAACGAAATTATCGATTATGTATTAAAAGAATTAAAAACAGTTAAAAGATATAAAAAGGATTTTAAAATTTATGTTGAAAATATGTCATATGAGAAAACAGATAATCAGTTAACATTTGAAAAAGCATTAGATAATTTCGAAAAACTAATTAAAAATCTTAATTAATTAAATTTATAGTTTAGTTTGTTAGAATTTTAAATTCAATAATTTAAAGATGGTGACCCCGAGACGATTTGAACGTCCGACCTACAACTTAGGAGGCTGTCGCTCTATCCAGCTGAGCTACGAGGTCAAACATATACCGGATATTATACAAAGTATAAATATATTCGCAATAACAAAAATATTCATTTTTAATCCCTTATATAACCGCCATATCAAACAAAATTTTACTTAAATTTCTGACCTAAATTCAAAACTATTTTGAAAAATAATTTTTATCTATGGTGGAAATTATCTACTTTACGAAGTGCAGTTCTTGCAATAGATAATTTTGATTGTTCCTTTACCAAATTCCAAAAATATCTGTTAAGTAAACGACTTAAATTAGCAAGTTCTGTTTCAAAACCATTAAATATGCCATTTTCCTGTACAGTTAAAAAACTGTCATGATAAAAATTTAAAATAAAATCATCATAATCTATTCCAGCAACAAAGGCATTATATTTAAATTTATGAATCAGTTTATCAACATTATATTTATATTCTTTTGCTTTTAATAATTTTTTCATTTTTATACTCCTATTTTTGTTTTGCCCCTAATGTACGAGCTTTTCTTAAATCATCTTTTTGCTTTTGTATCAAATACCTGTGATACACACCAAGCTGACTGTTTAATTCTTTTAATTTATCTATATAACTTTTCTTTTGGGAAGTATCATCAGATACGGTATAAGTATCCCAAAACCATACGATTATTTTATGGCTATACGAAATACCAGCAGCATCCATTTTCATTTTGAATGTTTCTAAAATATCGGCAACCTGCCTTTTATAATCATCACAAGTCATAGCAACATCCTTTAAATAATAAATATTAGAATAAAGAATCAATCCTATATTAAATTATCCATAAAATCTAGTATTATTATTTAAATATGTAAGTATGTCTATTTCCGCATTATCGGTTCTGATATTAAATAGATCTTTTAACTTGTCATAAACAGTTTTTGATCCTTTAAACTTGTTAATGGAACCTTTTGGCATTGCTGCGTCCACCTGTATTTTATCAGCATTGGTGATATTTTTTATTTCAAGAGAGCCCATAACGCCGCCCGTCATATCACTGTTATTAAATACTGTTCCATGACTGTCAGTTGAGGTAACCGGAACCACCGCTCTGTCAAAAATTACATTGGAACTAGCAGCATTTAGATATCTCATCTTGTGTGGTAATATACCAGAAAACCTAATGGTACCAGTTGCATTCACATTGTTAAATGGGATAAGGGATAAATTAACATTCGGTTCAAAATAAACATTGTTTAATTTAGAATTACTGAAATCTATATTATCCTGGTAAACAATCGCATCACTGTTTAAAACCTTTACATTTGCAAGATTTGGTTTTGCATTACGACTAGTCATTTTTAATATATCTGACATTTCAAGTGTTGCAGGTTCCTTTGCATTTAATGAATCATAAAATGTATTTTTATCAAAATGCACATTGTTAATAGCCGCCTCTTTTTCAAGATGGGAAAGCACATCTTTCACATTACCGGATAAATTTATCTTATCAAGTTTTGCATTTTTGAAAAACGAAGTATTAAGAAGATAAAGCAATTTATCAGTATCAGTAATCTTTGCTTCGCGAAGTTCAGGATCCTGCACCCCTATAACTCTGCTGTTTGTTGTGGATTTTGTAATTTGTGCATATGGCGTTAAAGTAAGCTTTGATGTTTTTATAAAATCATAAAACTTTTCTATATCAAATATCTCTGGATGTGCGGCATTACCACTTGAAAATTTAACAGGAGTTTTAATCCCTTGAGCATCAACATCTGTAATATTAACAGTTGAAAATACATTATAAATATTTTCTAATATTGACGGGGTTATTTCATCCCCCTTTCCATCAACAGAATTATATTTGAAATAGATTTTAAGGCCAGCCGTTCTATAATGTTTTGTATTGTATTCTGGTGATTTTAAAAAATCTGCTACTTCTTTATAATTTGCAAAACCTTTAAATCCTTTTATATCAGATTTGTTGTCTATGCTTTTATCAAAGGTATAGGTTACAACACCATCAGCGGCAGTTGTAGAATTTGCCCCCTTGTCAAGGAAATGTGACCATTCCACTATACCCAGTTCATGTTCAACATTATTACTGGATGTTTCTGCTGTTTCTGTTTTACAAGATGAAATTACAACCATTGGAACAAATAAACTTGCCGATGCAACAAACGTTCCAAGTAATTTTGCTAAATTCTTTCTTTTAATTCTACTTACAACATCATTTAAATTAACTTTTTTCATAATTATACTCCATACCTAATTTACTTTGCAGCAAACCTTTATCTTGTCCTATTTTTTAAATTATTTATTGTCGATGTAATATTTTTACTGTCATAGGTCAAACCTATTTCCTGTAATTGATTAAATAATTTAAGTTTCATTATTTCTTTGGTTAGCGTTGAATTTTGTCCTTGTTTCATATAATCAGATTTCAAACTAGTTATACTTCTATTAATACCATAAATATATGAATTTGTTTTACCAATAAATCCATTTATATTATATAAAATATTATTTAACTCTTTATCAGATTTCATAAATATTTTTTTGTATTCAGAAATTTTATTAATTTCATAGATCATTTCCAAATACATTGTTTCGAATTGATTATATAAATCTATTGCTATGGCATCATTTGGTGCATCAGCAAATTTACGTGGCATTTTTAAACATATATCGTGAAACATTCCATTAATATATCTTATTGGATATAACTCTCTTTTTATATTTTTTTTAGTTTGATTTTCCGTTTGTAAAACAGTAATTTTATCAAAAATATTATTTACTTTCATTTTTTTATCCTTATTTATTTTTATACAATTATCCTCGTGTATGAGATGCAAATATTGCCATTAACCTTGCAGACTCTTTTTCTATTTTTTCATAATTCTCCATAAAATTACGTGCAATCAGTTTGTAATCAATTTTATTCATACTTATATCCTTGTTATCTACAACAGGTTCATTTGGTATCTCAGTATTTTGAATATTTGGAGCTGTCGCATCAACAGATTTTGGTTCCGCCCCATCAACAGTGATATGAGTGTTAGAGTTGGTATTGGAATCATTTACCTTAACATCGTTATCAACAGATTCATTTGGTATTTCAACACCTTTAACATTTGAAGCTGTTGCATCAACAGGTTTTGATTCTGCCCCATCAGCAGAGATATGAGTGTTAGGGTTGGTATTGGAATCATCTGCCTTAACACCCTTGTTGTTCTTTTTCTTCTTCTTCATCTTCTTCTTTCTGTTAGGTTTGATATTGGAATCATTCGCCTTTTCTACAGAATTTTCAGTAGTAGAATTAATTGCATTTTCAGCTGTTTTAGTATCTTCTGCCTTAACTTTTGTTTCAACAGATTTAGATGGTAAATCTTCATCAACTCTTTCTTCTGGAATACCTTCATTTACAGCATCATTCAATAATTCTGGATATTCATCTTCATCAACACGTTCTTCTGTATTACCAAGATTTTCTGCTTTGATTACTTCTTCTTTATTTTCAGAATTTGCCTCTTTTGTTGAAACTTCAGTATTTGCAGCACTTTCAGTTTCTGCAGGTTTTTCAGAAGTAGAGTTAACTGCATTTTCAGCCTTGCTTTCATCATCAGAACCCATAGAAAAAGTCACTATTGGTTCGCCAGGATGTCCAGATATCTTCCTTTGTTCATTTATTGCGCCTGCCAAAGAAGAATAATCAGGTCCATCTTTTACTGCTGTTTCTGATTCCTCTGATGGTTTTTCAGCTGTATTTGCACCATCTGTCTTAGCCTCTTTTGCTTTAGGAGTTTGATCTGCATCTTTTGATTTTGCTGTCTTTGCATCATCTTTCTTAACAGATGTTGCTTGTTTATCAGATTTAGGTTTATATCCCTTTAACTTTATATCTTTCAAAACGTCTTGCCTTTTTAAACATTCAACATCATCATTGTTACATGGAATGTTTAACGATTGCCCTGGGTATATAAAGTTTTCATCTTCCAACTTGTTTATGAAAACTATTGCCTTTATCCAATCAAGACTGTATTCACCATTACGAGCCTTAACTATCTCGGATATAGTATCACCTGACTTTACAGTATAATCATAACCTATCCAATCATTATGTATACCTTGATTTTTACCAGGATTTTGAACATCGGCTTTTTGAGGTTCTTGTTCTGGATGATAATTATCAACTCTTTTTATTAAATTATCTAAAGGCCCCTTTATATTTTGTTTATAATCATCTTGTATAGATTGATAATTTTCTGTTATAGTTTGATAATTGTCTTTTACATTTGTTTGATAATCATCTTTTACATTTTGTTGATAATCATTTGTCATAGTTTGATAACTAGCTTTTAAATCCCTATTTTGTTTAAATGTAAATCCAGAAAGGGCAAGACTGGCAAGTAATGCCGCACCAAAAACAAATTTTTGTAAAACATTGCTTTTACGTTTATGCATAGAATATGCAGATTTACTATGTCCTGTCGATGCAGATCCACTATTTACTGTTTTAGTGGTATCAATATCGTTTTGTCCCCACAAGGAATGTGAAATTTCTTCCTCTTTTTCAAAATTATATTGATTGTTATCATTGTCAATATAGGAACTTTCATCCATATTCGATTCTGGATATTCCTCTTCAGTAACACTTTCTTCTGGTATAATTGGTAATTCATTAGTTTCAGAAGCATCTTGGGAAGCCTGTCCTAAATCAGAAACATCACCATTTTCTTCTGATATAGTTGATAATTCATCAGTTCCAGAAGCATCTTGGGAATCCTGTCCTAAATCAGAAATATCAACATCTTCTTCTGGCATAGTTGATAATTCATCAGTTTCAGAAGCATCTTGGGAACCCTGTTCTAAATCAAAAATATCAACATCTTCTTCTGGCATAGTTGATAATTCATCAGTTCCAGAAGCATCTTGGGAATCCTGTCCTAAATCAGAAATATCA
>CAUUHH010000026.1:0-7639 GCA_963544995.1 uncultured Alphaproteobacteria bacterium
ATTCTTTGAATATATTTTAAGAGTAAAAAACAAAGAAGCTTTTTTTGTTGAACGATTTGGACTAAATATCTTAGAAATTATAGAATCTTTTTTATCTGTTTGTGTTTCATATGAAAATAATAATATTGGAAAATCTTTGTATGATTTTTATAATTGGTTATCAGATTCAGATATAGTGCTTAAAAGAGATACTGAACAGGTTGATAATTCTGTTAGGATTATGACTGTTCATGGTTCGAAAGGATTGGAAGCCCCAATAGTTTTTATTTATGATGCGAATCAATCACTATCCCCTTTTAAAGATAAAATATTATTTTATGATGAGTTTCCTTTGTGTAATGTATCTGGATTTAAAAATATAAATAAAATTACAGCTGATTTATATGAACATTATACAAAGAAAAAGTTAGAGGAATTTAATAGATTATTTTATGTTGCGATTACAAGAGCAAAGGATAGATTATATTTATTAGGAATAGAAAATGATAATACAAATACTTGGTATTCGTATATTTTAAACTCCTTAAATAGAAATAATTTCACGAAAAAAATAGAGAATAAATATTTAGATAGTTTTAAAAACTTTTTGGTTAATTCATCTACAGAATCTATTGTACTAGGAGATCCTATTTTATCAAATAATGATAATTCTAATTTAGAAAAAATTTCTATATCTGATATTGATTATCCTGATTATTTTGATAAACAAGAAAATAACCTAATAAAATCTATTAATAAAAATATATCTTCCCCTATAGAAGAAATAACTAACTCATTAAATGTTGGGACAATTGTTCACAAATTATTGGAATATTTATCAAGCTACAAAGGAGACAATGTATCTGCGGTTATAGATGGATATTTTGAGAAAAATAATATTACAGATAGAAGTAAAATAAAATCTAATATTTTAGAACTTTATAATGATAAGAAATATTCTTTTTTATTTAGTGAGAATTCTATAAATGAAAAAGAAATAGTTATAAAAGAAAAAGGTCAAGAAAAAATAATTAGAATTGATAAACTTGTTTTTGATAATAGTGACATTTGGATAATAGATTATAAAACTGATAAAACTAAAACTCTAAATATTTTAAATACTTATAAAGAACAATTGTTAAAATACAAAAAAGCAATATCAAACATATATCCTGATAAACATATTAGAATCGCCATATTATGGTTATATGAATTAAAATTAGAGGAAATTATTTAAATAATCTGATACGGGTTTGTAACTTTTTCGATGAAATTCTGTTACTCCATATTTCTTTATTAACTCTATATGTCTTTTAGTACAGTATCCACTATTTTTATAAAATTCATATTGAGGATATTTTTCACCTATTTCATTAAGTAATTTATCTTTTACAACTTTTGCAATTATTGATGCTGTTGCAATAGAATAAGAAAGAGAATCCCCTTTTACAATACAATATGTATTAGGAATATTTGGTGATTTATTACCATCTATTAAAACTTTTGATGGATTGCTACTTATTAATTTTATTAATTTATTATAAGATTGCTTCATAGACAACAAAGTTGCATTTAAAATATTTATTTCATCTATAACTTTATTATCAATAGCAGAATAAGAATATAAAAAAGTATTTTTTGGTAATTTATTTAATGAATTAAAGATATCTAATCTTTTATTTTTACTTAATTTTTTAGAATCGTTTATTTGTAATAATAATTCCTTTGGAAATAAAAATTGATTTATCCAAACACATGATGAAACTACAGGTCCAGCAAGGCAGCCCCTTCCTGCCTCATCAATACCTAAAATTATGCTATTATTATCTATATTAAACAAATTTTCATATTTAAAAGATATCATTTTTACGTATTATTTAAAATTTCTTGTTCAGTTTCTTCTGTTACATCTTCTTCTATTTCTTTTTCATTATTTAATTCTTGCATATAATTTTCAAAATATTTTTCATAATATTTATTTTTATTCTTTACATAATGATTTTCTTTACTGATATAAACAGGCCAGTTATTTGATAATAATGTTTCTAGTGATTCAGAATCTTTTCCCATTTTATTCCTATAAATCCAAAAATTTGCCATAACTCTTTTTACATATATTCTTGTCTCTTTTAGAGAAATAGATTCTATAAATAATAATGGATCATTGTCTGGATTTATTATTTTATCTTCTTGTTTTTTTAAATTTCCTGGACCTGCATTATATGCGACTAAAAATTTTAATAAATTATTGTTAATATTTTTTAAATTTAATAAATAATCTATATAGGTTTGACCTATTTCTAAATTTAAATGTTCATCAAAAAGTTTTGATTTATTTGACGTTTTTAAACTCCTGTTATTCATTATGAATGAGGCAGTTGAAGGCATTATTTGCATTAAACCTCTGGCCCCTACTCTTGATGTTGCATATGGATTAAACATAGATTCTTGTCGTATTAAAGCATTAACTAATGCTCTATCTATATTCCAATTTTCAGATGGAAGTTCAATTATTGGATATTTTGAACTAGCAAATGTATTCGCATCAGAATATTCCTTTATGTAATTTGATATATCTATAGATAATGAAGGTAAGTTACCTAAATCTGCAATTGCCAATACAGCATTTATTAATCCTGGTGAATAATTATCTGTATTTTCGTTTTCTATTAAAAATTTTAATTCTGCAATAGCCTCTTTTTTCATACCTAATTGCAATAAAGCTATTGCCCTTATTCCACCTTTATATGATAATATTTCTCGAATATTTTCCAAGCTTAAATTAGGTTCTTCCCAATCAATTACTAAATCTTTATTTAATTTTTTACTAGCTAAAATACCGTAAAATGTTTTTGGATAATTTGATGCTATTTCAAGATAATAATCTGAAGAGTCTTTTAGTTCATCTTTATCTATACTTTCGTTTGCTCTGTATGCCCAAAATGCAGCTGCAGATACCATATTAGGATCTATTTGTTTTATAAAAGCTATTTTTTTGAAATAATTTCTTGAATTTATATAATCTTTTTTAAGCCAATAACTTAGTCCTAAAGTCCAATTTGCTAAATAATAATTTAATTTGTTTGCAGGTTCTTTTCCCCAAAGGATAGCCATATCTATTTCATTATTTAGAAAATAGGCATATGCCAAATAGGATTGCATTCTTAAATAATCATCTTTGTTTATATATTTTTTTACATTATAATTTTCTAAAATCTGTCTTGCGTTTTTTGTATATCCTTTTCTTAACCTTCTATTAAATATTTTTATTGAATAATCTATATCTGATTTTTGTTTTTTGGGTAGATATCTATATGAATATTGAATCATATTATGATTATTTAAAGAATCATTTTCAAAAAAAGTAGTCTTTAATACCGTTTTTGTTGGTCTTGTTAAATCTTTTTTAGCTCCCTTTTTTAATCCTAATTTATATATCTCACCAGCATTTGGATGATCATTATAATTTATCAACCAATCTTTTATTTCATTAAATTTAGTTTTATAATATGGACTTAGATATTTTTTATGTAAAACATAACCTAATAAAATATTATTATTGATATTTTTAATGAGTTTATCTGTTTTCTTTATATCATTTATTTTACCTTTAAATAAAGTCTTATAAGTTTTTATATCTTTTTCATATAAAATAGTAGGAAGCTTTGCACTGGCATTAAATGACAATGCGAATACAATAAAAAATACTGATACTACTATATTTTTTACAAACATATTATAGATGAAGCTTACACTTTAATTTTTCTAATTTCTTTTTGAATAAAAAACAGTTATTAAAAATGGTAATGTAATTATATGTAAAAATTGTTGTATTACTATACTTGCATTTTGATTTAATATTATAAAATCTAAGCTTTTAAATACTAAACTAAAAATTAATGTTATTAAAAATGGAGTCCATTTTTTAGAATACAAAAATCCAGAAATTATAAATATAATAATTCCCATATATATGTAATCTGAAACGCAATAACCTGGTATTAATTGTAATATAAAATTTCTTATTTGATTATACATTTTAATCTCCTTTTATTTTGTTTTGAGGATATATTATATTAAGATTTAAAACAAGATATATTTATTAAATATTTTACTTTCTATATTTTGAGTGATATAAAAATATCTACTGTGAGGTTATTTTATGCTTTCTAAATTAAAAAAATCTGAATTGTTAATTCCTGGTGGTTCATTTAATAAAATAAAGACTGCATTTATGTATGGTGCAGATGTAGTTTATGCGGGAACTCCGGATATGAGTCTTAGAGTTAAGGCAAAAGTTTCTCTTGAAGAAATGGCTGAATGTATAGAATATGCACATAATTTAGGGAAAAAAATATATTTAACTGTTAATTTATTTACTCATAATAAAGATATTGAAAAGCTTGCTGTTTTTGTAAAAACATTAAAACTATTATCTCCAGATGGAATTATTGTAGCAGATCCTGGGGTTTTTAGATATATTCACAGAGAAATTCCAGATATACCTTTGCATGTTTCAACTCAAGCAAACGTTTGCTCTTATGAAACAGCGATGTTTTGGTATGATTTAGGGGCAAAACTTTGTGTTCTTGGTAGAGAAGTTTCTTTTGAAGAATTAAAGGAGATAAAAGAAAAAGTTTCTGAAGATTTAAAGCTTGAAACTTTTATACATGGTAGTATGTGTATGAGTTATTCTGGAAGATGCTTGCTATCAAATTTTCTTGCAGAAAGATCATCTAATCAGGGTAATTGTGCTCATTGTTGTAGATGGAATTATAAATTAAATTTAAAATTTAGAGATGATATTTTAGAAAATAATGACAAAACAAATTTAATGAAAAGTTTAAATATAGATATAAATAAAGAAAATATAGAATTGTTTGACTTTTTTTTGGAAGAACAACTTCGTAAAGGTGATTTTATGGAAATATCGGAAGATGGATTTGGGTCATACATTATGAATTCAAAAGATTTATGTTTAATGCCTAAATTAGATAAAATTTTAGATTTAGGAATAGATTCTTTAAAGGTAGAAGGTAGAAATAAATCAGAATATTATGCTGGTATCACAGCTAGAGCATATAGACAGGCGATAGATAATTATTATAAAGATCCTAATAATTTTAATTATACTCCTTATATGGATGAATTAAACACTCTTCAAAATAGAGGATATACATATGGATTTTTTGATGGATATTTAAATAATGAAGCAATGGGTTATCAAACAACAAAATCTGATGGTAATTATAGATATTTAGGGGTGATTACAGGATATAACGCTGATGGATTTGTGTTGAAAGTAAAAAATTCATTTACTAGAACAGATTTATTAGAATTTATTTCTCCATATAGATTTAAAACAATAAATATTAATCCTGAAATTATTATTGATTTAAAAAATAATAATAACCTAGAAAAAGCCAATGTATCAAATACTGAAATATTAATTCCTTTTGAAAACTTTAAAGATTTTTCAAAAGATGATTTATTAAAATTGCTTCCAGTTTTAACTTTGGTAAGAAATAGAATAGAACAAATTTAGTAATCATTTTTTATTAATTAAAAAGTTGACAATTATTTTATAAAATTGTAAATTTTTCTTGTTTTTGGCGGGGTAGCTCAGTTGGTTAGAGCAGCGGAATCATAATCCGCGTGTCGAGGGTTCGAATCCCCCCCCCGCTACCATGTTTTATTCTTGTTTTAATTTATTTCGGTTTAATTTGTAATATTTTAATATAAAAAACTCCTTTAATATTAAAGGAGCTGTACTATTCAATATAGTTAATCTTTTAAAAATTAAACCTACTTCCAAAAGATATTGATGTTCCAGAAACTTTTATACCTTTACCCTCTATTTTTAATCCATTTCCTAAATCTTGGTATTTTATTGAAATATCTATACTACCTTTATCTGATAAATTATATACGATACCTCCACCTATAGAATAAGTAAGATTACTCGATTGAAGAGTAACAGTATCTAAATTATCCTCTAAATTTTTAACAGGTTTATTTACTACTTTCAAACTAGCATATCCAAGGCCTATCGTAGCAAATGGTGTAATAGAAGAATCATTCATATTAAATTCATAAAACCCATTAGCCATAATGTTTGAATTAGATATTGTAACATCTGTTTTAAGATAATCACTACCATCTTTTTCTAAATCAAGTGCTTTTATATCATCATATATAGCTATACTAATATCTGCTCTCATATTATGTTTAAATCTTGCACCACCAATAAGGTTAAATCCGTATACAGGATATTTATCAGTTTCACCTTCTACTGCATAATTTAAATTTTGTTTAAATACAGAAAATCCGCCATAAGTTTTTATATCTCCTTTAAAATTAGAATCAGAACTGGAACTTTTTCTATAATTACTTGGTTTATTTCTATATCCTATATCTTCCGTATCTTGATTTGATTGATAAAAATCATATGAATAACTATCCTGATATTCATCATAACCATCATCATAGAAAGAAAATGCACTAGTAGATATAAATAAAGATAGAATAAGTATTGATAATTTTTTCATTGAATTTCTCCTAGAATATATAACTATGTAGTATACTATATATTATTTTAGGAGTTATAACAATAAAAAATGTTTTTATTTTTTTCTGAAAGCTGCAAATTTTTGTTTGAATTTATCAGCAGCACCGCCACCAATATCATTCATATTTCTTTTACCTGTCCATGCTGGGTGAGTATTAGGATCAATATCCAGTTTTAGAGGTTCTTTTCTGTTTAAAGTTGACCTCATTTTTACAATTTCACCTGTTGTTAATATTACATCATATTCATTATATTGTGGGTGAATACCTTTTTTCATACCAATATTCCTTTTACTTTGACAAATAATTTTTTGGATTATATATTTCTCATATTTTTATTTCAAGTAAAATATAGGTGATATTTTGCAAAATATTTTTGTCATTGCTGGACCAACGAACGCTGGTAAAGATACTATTATAAGGCAATTACTTTTAGATAATTTTTTGAATTTATATAAAGTTGTTACATCAACTTCTCGTAAAATTAGGCATAATGAAATTGATGGTAGAGATTATCATTTCTACTCAAAAGAAATTTTTGAAAGTAAAATTAAAAATAATGATTTTTTTGAGTATGCAGTTGTTCACAGTGATTATAAAGGAATAGAAAAAGCATCTATATTTTCTGAAAATAATTTGGGGAAAAATATTATTTTACAATTAAATCTTGATGGTTTTTTAAAATTAAGAAATATACTAGATAAGAACGTTTATAATCTCGTTGGTATATTTATAATGCCACCTTCAATTGAAGAATTGAAAAGACGAATGCAACTTAGAAATACAGAAAATGATATATTTGATATAGAATTAAGACTAAAAAATGCAGAAATAGAAATAAAAAATAGTAATATTTTTGATTTTATTGTTAAAAATGATGTTTTGGATACAGCTGTTACTGAAGTTAAAAATATAATAAAAGGGTATTTTATATAAAAAGCGCTTATTTAAATAAGCACTTTTTATATATTTATTCTAATCCACAAAAATACCTAGACCTGATACACTTTGTTTGCAACGTCTTATGTCTTCTATCAACTTTTTAAGTTTATCTGTTGATATTGCTGATGTTGTTAAACTGGTCGCTGAACTG
>CAUUHH010000027.1:0-7106 GCA_963544995.1 uncultured Alphaproteobacteria bacterium
TTTTGTCTATTTTGAAGCATTATTTTACCTTATACTAACCTATATTATTTTATATATTTCTCTCTCTTAGATTACTTCACTTATGTTAGAATATAAAATAATTTTTTCAACTAAAAAAGGATTTTATATTCTGAATTATACTGGAAAGGCCAATTTGTCTCTGAGAGGATAGAAGTTCTGTTATGCCCAGATTATTAAACAATTTTTCAAAATCAATATTATCTATATTTGAAATATTTTTACCATTCAACAAATCATAAATTATGAATAAAATTCCATTTATAATTTTTGAATCACTATAAAAAAATAAATTTAATTTATCTGAATTAATTACTTTATATATATATACGTTGGATGAACATCCAGAAATTTTATATTCTTCGTTTTTTTTATCAATTGGATATACTGGTAAAAAACTTCCTAAATCTATTAAATAATTTAATTTATCCGTTTTATCCAATAATGAAAAATTTTCTTTTAATTCTGATATATTCATAATAACCTACTAAAACACAAATTCGGAGTTTAAAATGCCTGTTAAAACACCAAATTATTTTTATAAAAAAAATCTTATTTCTATTCTATTACTACCGTTATCTACATTATATTACATAATTTCAAAAATAAAATGGTATTTATCATTTCCATATAAATCGAACAAAAAAATTATCTGTATTGGAAATATTACTGTTGGTGGAACTGGGAAAACTCCTGTTGTAATAAAATTAGCACAAGAATTAATCAAAAAAAACTTAAAAATCGGAATAATATCAAGAGGATACAAGGGAAAATTATCATCAAAAAATCCAATAATTGTAAATAGCAAAATTCATAATAGCGATGATGTTGGTGATGAGGTATATATGATGTCATCGCATTTTAATAATAAAATTCCCATATGCATATGCAAAAATAGAGCAAAAGCAATAAAACTATTAGAAAAAGATATCGATATAATTATTTCTGATGATGGATTTCAAAATAATACTTTTTATAAAGATATTAATATTCTGGTTTTTGATGGAATAATTGGAACGGGAAATAACTTTATCCTTCCAGCCGGGCCACTTAGAAATACTACTAAAAGCATAAAAAAATCTGATGCAATAATAATAAATAGAACAGCATCTGATAATCTGTTAAAAATTATAAAAAAATATAAAAAGCCAATATTTCATTCAGAAATAATTTTAAAAAATGCTAAAGAATATAAAAATAAAGAGGTAATTGCATTTGCAGGTATTGGGAATCCAAACAAGTTTTATTATTCATTACAAAAGGAAAGTATTAAAATAAAACAATCTATAAATTTTCCAGACCACTATAATTACAAGAAACAAGATTTAGAAAAAATAATAAAACTATCTAACGACAACCCAATACTTACAACAGAAAAAGACTATGTTAAAATTCCAGAAAGATTTAAAAAAGCAATAACCTCTATAAAAACAGACTTGGAAATAACCGATATAAACCAGTTAATCCCAATCTGTTTAAAATAAAAATCTACTCCCAAAATCTTAATTTAGAAAATATATTAAATTTTGCAGTTTTTGATATAAACACCTTCCCACAATGAGGACACTTTGTAAAATTATCTGTAAACATTTTTGCAATTTTAAACATTATAAATACAGGAATAAATCCAACTATTAATATTAATAAAAATACAGTCCAATAAATATATGAAAAATATTTCGATATCACAGAAGAAACCTGACCTATAGATTTATTATCCTGTAAATCAGAGTAAATAGAAATGGTTACTGCTCTGTTATATGGAGTTGTAAATCCATATCTATCGGCAAGTAAATTAGCATAATTTTTACCAGATAATTTTAATTGTTTTTTAAGTTCAGATTTTCCAAACTGCTCTATCTCTTTTTTTATTGAAGAATCTAAATCTTTTTCCAAAGCATTTCTTAATTTTGCAGTTTCATTTTTTATATTATTATTTATTTTATCAACCTGTTTTTTTAAAACATCACTTTGATCTGCAACTTTCCCAGCACCCTTTACACCAAATCTGGATAAAAATTTTGCGCCACTTGAAACCTTATTCGCACGTGTTGCAATACCATCTAACTTAACTTCTGGTATTTTTATTTTTGATGTATATTTTGAAATATTTATATTTTTTACAAGATTCGATGCCAAAACATCATACTGATCTGACAGAAATTTATTTGCACTATAAACTCCTTTAACCACAACATACTTTTTAAAAACATCTGCATGTTTATTTAAATAAACAAGTGATGGAATAACCAATCCCAAAAACCAAGCAAGAGATAAAATACCAACCAACAATTTTATCTTACTTTTTGACTTTAAAACTTTATATTCATCACCAGATTTTATAACTTTTACCAAAACAGTTCCTTTCATAAATAAAAACAAAGGTATCTTATTAAATTAAATAAAAATAATCAATAAAATACCTTTATAATATAAATAATGGTAAAATTAGAAATAATACTGCACAGATGCCCCAATTATATTTAAGGACAAATCATATTTTGCATTAAGAGGTTTCCCCGATGCATATTTTGCAGTACCACCATTTAAAAATATATGACTGTAACCAAGGTCCAATTTTCCATTATTAAATTTATAACTACCACCAAATGATGTAATAAATCTGTTATCATCTGGAATTCTTGCTGTCCTATAATCATCCGACCTTATTGGTGTTTCATCAAAGGTAAGGCCCGTTCTTAAAATCCATTTATCACTTAAATCATAATCAAGTCCCAATGCCAACATCAAACTATTTTTCCAATTTTCATATGTTGATTGTTTTCCAACTGGATTACCATTAATTGATGCTTTACTATAAATATCCAGGTATTTAAACCTGCTCCAATTGATCCAATTAATACTTCCTGAAATACCAAATTTTTCAATTTTATGATATGCAGAAAATAAAATACTTTCTGGCAATGTCACACTTGCATTAACACCGGCATTTGCAATAACCTGTCCTGCTGTACTTCCACCTACACCAGGGAAGGGAGCATTTAAAGTAATTTTATGTTTCCCATTAAGGTTATATTTTGACTTGGATTTATACGACAAACCAAACCTTGTATTTTCACTTTTATTATACACTAAACCAAGACTATATACAGGTGTTATTTTTGACTTACCTCTTATATCGGAATGAAGTAAATGTGGTGCCGCAGGAAGTGGAGTAACATCATTTGTTAAATTTGCAGATGCGTATGAAAGTCCTAAAGAGGCACCAACAGCCCACTTGGATGAAAGTTGATAAGAAGAGCTAAGTGTAAAATTATAAACAACTAATTTTGATCTAAGTGCTGCATCCCTACCAAACCAATCTTTTTTATATTCTGCCTCCATTCCATATGGAGTATAAAGGGCGGCTCCTACATTAACCTTTTCATTAATGTTAAATTGACCAAATAGGTATGGAACACCTTTTAAAACACTCAAATCTGTTTTTTGCCCTTGAGGATGTTTTACCTTTGCATTTATATTAACCAGACTACTTCCTATCTGAAATCCAGATTTATTATAAACCATTGCCGCTGGATTAGAAATTATCGATGAATAATCATCACCAACTATTCCCATACCTGCAAATGCCCTTCCTATACCAGATACCGAATATTCATTAAGTGCAAATCCCGAACCAAACACTGATGATGAAATAATCATGGTGGAACAAATTCCAATATATAAACTTTTCCTATTCATTTTAACCTCTTATCAAATTAATTGATAGGAAAGATAATATAATTAAAATTAAAAGTCAAACACTTGTTTGAATTTAAGATCAGATCAAAACACTTGATGATATAATTTTGATAAACATTTCTATATTTTGCGCAGAATAGTTATTTTCATCTATTAATTTTAAAACGGCATTTTTTCTTACCGATAAATTAAATATTTGTGAAAATAAAATAAACACATAAACCGCAGCTTCCTTATCAGAAATATTATTGTCATTTGCTTGTATTAATAAATCAGAAATAATTGGTATATAAAAATTATTAATATTTTGTTCAAACAAAGTAAAAAATTTTGTTGGATTTGCATACTCATTTAAATAAATTCTAATTATATCTTCTGGAAATTTTGGAACACAAATTGCCTCCACAAAATATTTTATCATTTCTTTTAAAATATTTAACGCGACATCTTTATTTGGAAATATCTCCTTCGCATTATTATATTTTGATATAACAGGATTTAAATAATCATTAATTTTGTTTACGGATTCTTTTATAACTGCTTCATATAATTTATCTTTACCACCAAAATAATATGATATCGATGAAACATTAATATTTGCAAGTTGACATATACTTCTAATTGATGCCTTTGCATAACCGAAACTAGCAAACTCACCAATCGCAATATTAAGTAAAATTTCCCTAGAAGTTTTAGACATCACACAACCTTAAAATGGCGTCCCCAAGGAGATTCGAACTCCTGTTGAGAGATTGAAAGCCTCTAGTCCTAGGCCTCTAGACGATGGGGACATATCAACAATTACACACGAATTATACATTAATCAAATATATAATCAACATTTTTTTTATGGTAATTAAATCTTTATTTTTTTATGAAATTGTAATAAAATAAAGGTATTTAATTAATAGGAGACTTAATAATGGCAATGGTATCATTACGACAATTACTAGACCATGCTAGCGAATACGAATACGGTATTCCTGCATTTAATATTAATAATATGGAACAAATGCTTGCTGTTTTGGCTGCGGCAAAAAAATGTAATGCCCCAGCAATTATACAAGCATCAAAGGGGGCGCGTGCCTATGCAAATGACAGGGTTCTGTCTCACCTTATGAAAGCAGCAGTTGAAATGTACCCTGATCTTCCAATATGTTTACACCAAGATCATGGCCCATCAGTATCTGTTTGTGCATCTGCAATTGCAACTGGATTTACATCTGTTATGATGGATGGTTCATTAACGCCAGACGGCAAACCATCATCATTCGAATACAACAGTGAAATAACTGCAAAGGTATCAAGCATTGCACATCCTCTTGGTATTTCAGTAGAGGGCGAAATAGGTGTGATAGGCTCCCTTGAAACAGGAAAGGGTGAAAAAGAGGACGGCTTTGGAACTGATAAAAAATTATCACGTGATAAATTAGTAACAGATCCAGATGAGGCAGCAAAATTTGTACAGGCAACAAAGGTTGATGCACTTGCCGTTGCAATAGGAACCTCTCACGGAGCATATAAATTTACTAGACAACCAGATGGAGAAATCTTATCCATAGAAACCGTAAAATTAATTCATGCAAAGTTACCTAATACCCCACTTGTTATGCATGGTTCATCCAGTGTTCCACAAGAATTATTAAAGGAAATAAATAAATATGGCGGTCAGATTCCTGAAACCTATGGTGTTCCGGTAGAGGAAATACAAAAAGGAATAAAATATGGTGTAAGAAAGGTTAATGTTGATACAGATTTACGTTTGGCATGTACCGCGGCAATCAGAAAATTTTATCATGATAACCCTGCTGAATTCGACCCAAGGAAGTTTTTAACTCCTGCAATTGCCAATATGCAAAAGGTATGCGAGGCAAGATACGAAGCATTCGGCGCCGCTGGCCACGCAGATAAAATAAAACCTATCTCTTTACTTGATATGGCAAAACGCTATGAAAATGGCGACCTAGATCCAATAATAAAATAATAATATTATTATAAACAATATAACAGCCTTTCTAATAAATAGAAAGGCTATTTTTTTATATAAACTCACCATCTAATTACTTTATACCATCAACTTTAGAATATATTAGTTTATATATACCTATATTCCTTCTAAAACTATAACTTTTAATCTATCATGATTTTCAACTCACTATATTTATGATTATAAGTTTTTTCTTCTTTTCCTGGACATTTCACACTAATGGTAAAATTATCTTGATCTTTGTTAGTAATTTTAATATCACAAAATATATCTTTATATGGTGATAAATTATAAAGGATATCTAAACCACGTGATGATTCGTTATCAATATAAGCAGAGAAACTTCCACGACTCTTTGGAACATGTAAATCTATAGTTTGACCAGGTTCGTGATAGTAATCTCTAAAAAAATAAAACAAATTATAAGGGAAACAAAACACACTTTCTTCATCTTTGTAATTGCTAGGGGGATAACAAGTTATATAATCATAAAAACCTGTTCTTTTAAAATATTTACTTCTTACAATTTTATTATTTTTCACATCATATGAATATAATACATAAGCTTTAGAAACAACTGAACAATCAGTATATTCATGGTTACCATTTGACCAATACTGTTTATCCCAACATGCTAAAAAGTCAATCCCATTTGGACAATAATATTGATTACCAGGACATTTTAAATATTTTATATGTTTTCCTATTTTAAGTTTATAATATCCAGGTTTTAAATCTGCTTTTTTATCCTCTTCATTTAAACTTCTACATCTATTAAAATATGCTTCGTAATATTCATTCTCTTTACATCGTTTTTCACACTTTCCATAAGAAGGTATATATCCATATGCACATGATAATTTCTCACATCCATTTCTATCATCATTTACCCTATATTTATATGGACACTCTTTACAATATGAACTACCTACCTCACTATACCGACCATCAGGACATGATCTACACTCATTACCATCTTGATAGGTCCCTGCCGGACAGGCCATACACTGATAAAACGTCTGCCCATTTACTTTATAACTTCTGACAACAATCCAACATAATATAAAAACTACTAACCTACTCCTTATAAACCTATTAACTATATTATTCATAAACATCTATCCTCCTATTATTTTTATATTTTAATTAACTATACTCAATTACATTAAACCTAAATCAAAACAGCTAAATACAATAATCCAACCATCTACTAATCCTACCAATATCTCTACTCATACTTATAGGTAACACTACCTCTAGGGCAGCTACTTTTACTTACCTTCCTAAGTACATATCCTCTCGGACATCTATTATCTGATATAATCTTACCTATTGTTCCCTTAGGGCATTTAATCTCTTTACAACTGTCTAATGTCTCTTCATTCCTTATACTTCCTAC
>CAUUHH010000028.1:0-6339 GCA_963544995.1 uncultured Alphaproteobacteria bacterium
TTATCTTTTTCTTTTATTATTTCAGTATTATTTTTTATTATTATATCTTCACATTCCAGTGCATCTAGTGCTGCACCTGCGATTTTTCCAGATTTTATGTTGTCATATAGTGCAAATGCATCTATTAAGTCACCACGAGCTGTATTTACTATATAAATACCATTTTTCATTAAAGATATGGTTTTATTATTTAATAGGTGATAATTTTCTTTTGTGGCAGGGCAATGTAAACTTATAATGTCAGAAGTTTTAAATATTGTTTCTAAATCTGTATATTTTACTATACCTGCTTTTTCTAAATCCTTGTTTGGATAAATATCGTATGCAAAAACATTACATCCAAACGCGTGTGCTAGTTTTGCAAAATGTCTGCCTATTGCTCCGGTACCAAGAACTCCGACTGTTTTACCATATAAGTCGGTTCCAATATCTTCATTTACATTAACTACGCCATTTTTTAGCTTTTTATGAGATTTTTCAATTTTTCTTGTTAAATTTAATAAAGAACCAATTGCAAATTCAGCAACTGTTATTTCTCCGTAGCCTACAACATTTGCTACTTTTATATTATTATTTTTACAATAATCTAAATCAACATTATTATAACCTGTGGATCTGGTTGAAATAAGTTTTAAATTTGTAAATTTGTGTAGTAATTCAGATGTCAATCTGGAATATACGAATGTTGAGATTATATCCGTATCTTTGTAATGTGTTTTTAATTCATTGTCAGTTAAGTCATTTAAACTTTTTTCAAATATTACATAATTTATTTCCTTTGGTAATAGATTTTTATTTAAGTAATCTTTTGTTATATTATCTACGTCACAAAACAATATTTTCATTTATATACTCCATTTTTCTTTAAATTTATATTCATATAATTTTTCACAGGTTAAATTACCTTTAGTTTTTTTTAAAAATTCTTCTGCTTTTTTGTCAAATACGTATATACTTGATTTACTACCGATCTCAGTTAACTTACATCCAATATGTGATAGTTTTTCATTTTTATGATAAATATAGAATAAATTATTAGATATATCTCTTATCATTCTTGTATTATTGGTATTGTGATAGGATTCTGTAGCTACGAGTTTCCCGTTTATAAAGAATGCTATTTGGGTATAATCTGTATTTATCGCAGAACCATTTGCTAATGTAATCTCATCTTTTGCTTCACAGGTTAAATCTTTATTATATTTGCATTCGATTAATTCATTTGGATTATTATATTTATATTGATATTGATATTGTTTTTTACAGGCACCTATACTTAATATACTCATTATTAGTATTAAATTATTTGTTTTCATTTTTTGTCTCCATTTTTAATTTTAATACATCTTTACAAGTGAGTTTGTAATCAGTCTTTTCTAACAATTTATTTAATTCCTCATCAGATATAGTTATATCTTTTTGATTTTTGTTTGGATTTTTACAGGTTATGGAACATAATTTGTTATTTTTCCTACAGTAAAGATATCTGGAGAATGTTTTTCCATCTTCTACTATGTGAGTTATGTCGCCTTTTGCTATGTAAGTTTCACTTCCAATATAATCTCCTTCTGCATAAAATAAATTTATTGTTTCTTCTTTGCTTATTTTTTTTGTCCATGAACCACGTGCTAGATTATTACCGTCTTTTTCACACATTTTATTTTTATAATTTTTATCTGTGCATGGAATTAACGCTCCTTCCCCTTCATAAACAAATTCTGGCTTTGTTGATGTGCATGCATTGATGCTGATTAACAATAATGATAGTATTATTTTTCTCATTTAATCTTCCTTTACATATTTATTTATTATTTCACAATTTAATTTACCATTCGTTTTCTTTAAAACATCGTATAGTTCATCTCCTCCTAATTGATAACTTTTTTTCTTTTTTGTTTTTGTATTTTCTATTTCACAGTAAATATGATTAAAGCTTTTTTCTATATATGAGTATATTAAACCATTGTGAATACCTTTATATTTAAGCCATATATGGTAACTATTTGGTTTTGACCGATTAGATTGTAAAAATTTTCTTTCTCCATTTAAGTAAAACTTTATTTCATTATGATCTGAATATATACCATAACTAATTCCATTTGCTAAAGTTTTTCCATCTTTTTCACACATTTTGTTATCGCATCGAGTTAAATTATCAAGGTATCTAAATTTCTGTATGTTGCTATTGCAAGCACTTAATCCAAGTATAATACTTAATTTAAGTAAATTTTTATACATTTTTCCCTCTATTTTATTATGTTGTTTTGTTTTATAAAATCTTGTCTTATTTCGTCTATTATTTGGCTATTTTTTTTGTTTGTAAACCAAAATTTCCATCCGTTACAACTTGGAAAGTTTTGAAGTTTTGCTGCAACTTGATGAATGGAACCGTGAATGTTATTACTTTTTATACTACCATCTGCTAGTATTTTTGCTTTGTATTTATGGTTTGCATCTGTTAAAGTGTCGCCCGGTTTTAAAATGCCATATTCTATTAAATTACCGAAAGGAATCCTTATATTTTTCTTTTTTTGAGTTGTTTCGATATTATCATTTTCTGATATGTTGTTAATTCTTTCTGCTGCGGCCTTCGCATATTTTTTATCTTTTTCTATTCCGATAAATTTTCTACCTAGTTTTTTTGCGACTGCACCTGTTGTGCCGCTTCCGAAAAATGGATCTAAAATTATATCATTTTTATTAGTTGATGATAAAATCACTCTATGTAATAAAGCTTCTGGTTTTTGAGTAGAATGCAATTTTTCGCCTTTGTTATCTTTTATTCTTTCGTTTCCGGTACAAATTGGCAAATTCCAATCAGAACGCATTTGTAAGTCATCGTTTAAAGCTTTCATTGCTTCATAATTAAATAGGTATTTTGATTTTGATGATTTTGATGCCCATATTAATGTTTCATGTGCGTTAGTAAATCTGGTCCCTTTAAAATTAGGCATAGGATTATTTTTTACCCAAATTACATCATTTAAAATCCAAAAACCTAAATTTTGTAAAATTGTTCCAACTCTAAAAATATTATGATAGGAACCTATAATCCATATTGTTGCGTTATCTTTCATTACTCGTTTAGCTTCTTTTAGCCATTTGAAAGTGAAATCGTCATATTCACTCATACTTTCAAATTTATCCCAATAATCATTAACACCATCTACAGAAGTGTTATCTGGTCTTACAAGAGGATTATTTAGCTGAAGGTTGTATGGAGGGTCTGCAAACACCATATCTATGGAATTATCTGGTAGTTCTTTTAATTCTTGGATGCAATCTCCCAGTATAATATTGTTTATATTATTCATTTATCCCCCTTTTATAATGTAGGCATTATATCATATTTTTAGGTAGTAAAAAAGCATAAAATGTTTTTTGTAGTTTTATTTTGCTCTTGACTTTACTTTTTTTGTTTCATACATTCAATCTATGTGTTTGTTAGGAGAAAAAGTATGAATTTTAATAGTTTAAAGAATAATTTTGTAGATAGTGAAGTTTATGTTGGGGATGAGGCTCTTCAATCTTATATAGTTCGTGTATATAATTATATGATGGTTAGTTTGGGGCTTACTGCTCTTGTTTCTTATCTGGCGATTAGAACTGATTTTATTAAATTGTTATTTAATGTTTCTTCTATGGGTAGAGTTTCTTATTCTCTATTAGGTTCTGTTTTATTATTTTCTCCTATCCTTATAATATTATATATGAACTTTAGTAAAAGTATTGGCGCAAAAGGTTCAAAAGTTGGGCTTTTTATGATTTCTGCGTTGGAAGGTTTATCTGTTTCAATTTTGGTACTTAGAGCTGGGGTTTATACTTCTTTTCAGGCTTTTTTGTTGACGGCTATTTTGTTCGGTAGTATGGCTTTGTATGGTGCAACGACCAAGAAGAATCTACTTTCCTTTGGAAGTTTTTTAACTATGGCCGTTTGGGGATTAGTTTTAGTTTCTTTGTTTAGTTTGTTTTTTGGTGGAGTTGGTATTTGGTTTTCTTATGCTGTAGTTTTATTGTTTACTGGGTTAGTTGCGTATGATACTTATATGATTAAAGAGGTTTATGCTAATGTTGGTGCATATGGTGAAGAATCAGATAAAGTTGCTGTTTTTTGTGCACTTAATTTTTATCTTGACTTTATAAATATATTTATTCATTTGCTTAGAATTTTGGCTAATGAACGTAAATAGTTTTTGTGGAGAATTTATATGGCTCATAAAATAGATAATAGTGTTTGTATTACATGCGGGCAGTGTGAGGCAATATGTCCTCAGACTGCTATTTCTTTTGATGATGGAAAATATCAGATAGATCCAAATATTTGTGTTGATTGTTCTATTTGTGCAGAAAATTGTCCTGTTGAAGCGATATCTTTGCAACAGTAGTTTTTTTTTGTGAAAGTGTTTATTTATGAGAATCCTATTTCTTGGAGATGTAGTTGGTAAGTCAGGTAGAGATTTTCTGTTTTCTAATATAAATAATATAGTTTCTAGTTGCTTTATAGATTTTTGTGTCGTTAATGTTGAGAACTCAGCACATGGTTTTGGTGTGATTCCATCGATAGCTCAAAAATTTTTATCTTGTAATATTGATGTTCTTACGACAGGAGATCATATTTGGGATAAATTTGAAATAAAGGATTATATCGAAGAAGAAAAAAGAATCTTAAGACCAGCGAATTATAATAAATTTAGTATTGGTAGTGGATTTAATATTTTTGTTTCAAAAAATAATAAAAGAGTTTTAGTTGTAAATTTACTTGGAACTTTGTTTATGAAAAAGGAAGGAATAACCAATCCTTTTTATAAAATAGATGAGATATTATCCAAATATAAATTAGGTATTGATATAGATGTGATTTTTGTTGATTTTCATGCAGAGACGACTAGTGAAAAGATGGCTTTTGCTAATTATGTAGATGGTAGAGTAAGTGCAGTTATTGGAACTCATACCCATATTCCGACGGCAGATGCTCATATATTACCTAGTGGTACAGGGTATCAAACTGATGCTGGTATGTGTGGGTGTTATGATTCATCGATAGGTATGAATAAGTATGTATCTATTGATAGATTTATTAAACCAGACTTGCAAAATAGGTTGGAACCTGCAGTTGGTATGGCTACGCTTTGTGGGGTTATTATTGATATTGCTTATAATGGGCTTGCTACTTCTATAAAATCTTTTATTTTTGGTGATACTTTACATTGCACTCATGATTTTAGCTGATATATTATGATTTATGAAAATGTTAAATTATATAGATAGATTAGTTCTTGGTAATTATCGTTCTTATGAAAAATTGTCTTTAGATATAGGTAATTGTAAAAATGTTATAATTTATGGTGAAAATGGAGCTGGTAAAACTAATGTATTAGAGGCAATTTCTTTATTTTCTCAACTTGGTCCTTTTAGAAAGGCTAAGTTTTATCAATTATGTAATTTAAATAATAAATCTTCTGATTTTGTTGTGGCTGCTAGGTTAAATTTAATTGATAATAAAAGTAATTTAGGGGTTTCTTATAGTTGTAATTTTAATAAAGATTTTGATGATGTTTTTGATATCGATGCTGTATTTGATGAAAAAAGGCAAATTGTTTTTGATGGTAGTAGTTTAAATTTATCTGATTTATCGAATTATATAAAAATTATTTGGATTACCCCATCTATGGATAGGTTATTTTCTGATGCAACAGTTGAAAGACGTAAGTTTTTTGATAATTTAATTACTAATTTTTATCCATTTTATGGAAAATTATTGCAGCAATATAGTAATTTATTGAAACAGCGGTCAAAAATACTTAAACAAGGTAATTATGATAGTTCTTGGGTTGATGGTATAGAAAAAGAGATTATTAGCGATGGTGTTGCAATAGCTGCGCATAGGTTAGAGTTTGAAGATAGGTTAAATGATACCTTGTCATTAAAAAAAAATAATGGTTTCCCGTATATTCAGATAAAAATTGTTGGAGTTATAGAAGATAATTTAAGGCAGAATAAATCTGTTTATGTAGAAGATATGTATAAAGGATTATTGTTAGAAAATAGAAAAATGTTTAAATATAATATGTCTCCATCTGTTGCAAAAAATTGTGATAAAGGAATTTTTGTTGATCAAAGTTCAACAGGTGAGCAAAAATCATCAGTCATTTCTATAATACTTGCTTATATTGATATGTTGTATTTTTATTATAATACGTATCCTATTATTTTAATAGATGAGGCGCTTGCTCATTTAGATGATATAAAAAGTTCTACTTTGTTTAATTTGTTAGAAAATATTCCAACACAAATATGGATGAGTGGTGTTTATAAGGATGATTTTAAATTTTTTGAAAA
>CAUUHH010000029.1:0-5993 GCA_963544995.1 uncultured Alphaproteobacteria bacterium
GTAAGCTCTGCCGGAATGGATAGACCACTTTTAAAATTACAGGACTATACAAGATTTAAAGATAAATACATAAAACTACATTTAAAAAATGATTTTAGTTCCAGTGATAGTAGAAAAATTTTTAAAGGATATATTAAAGAGGTATCTGGAAATAATATAAAACTTGAAACAAATATTGATAATGAAGTAAAATTGTTGGATATAGATTTTAATAATATACTAAAAGCAAAATTATTAGTAACAGATGAAATATTAAAAGAAATTTTAAAAAACTCTAAACAGAAAGGGAAAAATAAAAATGTATGAAGCTTTATCTTTACCAAGACCAGAATTAGTTGCAATAGCTCATAGTGTTAGTATAGAAAAAAATATAAGTATAGATACTGTTTTTGGAGCATTAGAGGCAGCAGTTGAAAAAGTTGCAAAAAATAAGTACGGATATGATTATGACATAGTAGGTGCCATTGATAGACATGATGGTAGAATTTTTATATTCAAAAGAATTTTAATAGTTGATGATAATTATTTAAAAGAAAACGAATTAGATTTTAATGACAATACAATGATCTACCTAAAAGATGTTAAAAATAAGTCAGATGATTTAAAAGTTGGCGATTATATAAAAGAAGATTTAATTCCAATAGATTTTGGAAGATCAAATTTTCAA
This sequence comes from uncultured Alphaproteobacteria bacterium, assembly GCA_963544995.1. Taxonomy (GTDB): domain Bacteria; phylum Pseudomonadota; class Alphaproteobacteria; order Rs-D84; family CACZYB01; genus CACZYB01. The sequence continues at coordinate 668 of CAUUHH010000029.1, forward strand.
TCAGTAAGACAAATAGTTTTACAAAAAATTAAAAGTGCAGAAAAAGAAAAAGAATACAATGAATTCGCAGATAAAATTCAAACCATCATAAATGGAGTTGTTAAAAAAGTTGAATATGGAACAGTTTTCATTGACATAAATGGCAAAGCCGAAGCCATAATGAAAAGAAATGAAACTATTCCAAGAGAAAATTTACATGTTGGTGACAGAATTCGTGCATTAATATTTGAAATTAAAAGGGATAATAATGGTCCACAGATATTTTTAACAAGATCACATCCATTATTTTTAATAGAGTTATTTAAAGCTGAAATACCTGAAGTTTATGAAGGCGTAATTTCTATAAAATCTGTTGCAAGGGATCCTGGTTCCAAGGCAAAAGTTGCCGTTTATACAAAGGAAACATCAATTGATCCTGTTGGTGCATGCGTTGGCATGAAAGGAAGCAGAATCCAAAATATCGTTAATGAATTAAGTGGTGAAAAAATTGATATAATAGAATGGAGTGATAATATCGCAAAATTTGCAATAGATGCTCTTGCACCTGCAAAAATTGCAAAAGTTATAATAGATGAAGAAGAAAAGAAAATAGATGCAATAGTAGAAAAAGATCAATTATCACTTGCAATAGGCAGACACGGCCAAAACGTAAGACTTGCTTCTCAACTTCTTGGTTGGGGAATAGATGTCATGAGTGAAGAACAATCTGATGAAAAGAGACAAAGCGATATAAATGACAGAACAGAAAAATTTATGAAAGCTTTGGATATTGATGATGTAATAGCTCATATATTGGTAGTAGAAGGCTTTACAACAGTTGAAGAAATTGCTCTTGTTTCTGCAAATGAACTTCTAAGTATCGAAGGTTTTGATGAAACATTAGTTGCAGAACTTCAAAACCGTGCTAAAAAGTATACCGAAGAAGAAAAAGCAAAATTCGAAAATAGTGCAAAAGAATTAGGTATAGATGAAAAATTTGCTTCATTTAATGAATTAAGTACTGAATTTAAAATAATTCTTGCAAACAAAGAAATAAAAACTTTAGATGACCTTGCAGATTTATCAAGTGATGAATTATGTGAATTATTAGACAATAAAATCTCCAAAGATTATGCTAATAATGTAATATTAAAAGCAAGAGAACACTGGTTTAATTAATATTAAATATAGGAACTTTTATGGGTGAAAAATTAACCTTAAAATTAGGAAACAGATCAACCACTAATACTGGTGGTATTAAGGTAGAGGTAATAAAAAAAAGACGACTTTTTAATACCGATACTGAAACAAACACTTCTACTTCTGTATCTAACCCTAACGCAGATAAATTAAAATCTATTTTAAAAAATGCACAAAAGATAGAAGAAAAATCTAAGTTACAAGAAAAAAAAGAGGTAGAGTTAGAACAAAAACGTCAAGCATTAATAGAAAAAGAAATAGTTACAGAACAAGAAAATATTTCTAACAATAATAATGATGATTCTAAAAATGTTTCCAAAAAGCAGAAAAAAAATAATAAATATGATGAAAATTATGACAGAGATACAGAATTTTCTAATAAAAAGATAAATTTTGCTAATATAAAGGTTTCTAAAAGTGACCTAGATTTCGAAGATTTAGAGGAAGAACCAGATAATATATCATCTTCACTATCTTCTGCAATAGATGTTATGGCAGTTCATCAACATAGACGTTCTGCAGCATCTATCAAAAGACAAAAGGAAAAAAATTATCGTAAATTTGTTGAAAAACAATCTGGAACAGAAACCCAAAAGCAATATCATGAAGTTATATTACCAGAAACCATTTCTGTAAAGGAACTTGCCATTCGTATGGCTGAAAAAGGTAGTGATGTAATAAAAACTATGATGAAAATGGGTATCATGGCAACAATAAATCAAATAATTGATGCTGATACCGCAGAATTAATAGTGATGGAAATGGGTCACACTGTAAAAAGAGTATCCGAAGAAACCAATATCTTATCAATATTACATAATGATACAACAGATGAAAAATTAGAAACAAGACCACCTGTTATTACAGTTATGGGACATGTTGATCACGGTAAAACATCATTACTAGATGCTTTTAGAAAATCTAATATAGTTTCAAAAGAAGCAGGCGGCATAACACAGCATATAGGTGCATATCAAATAACTACTAAAAGTGGCAAAAAAATAACCTTTATTGATACCCCTGGACACGAAGCTTTCTCTGCAATGCGTGCAAGAGGTGTTAATATAACCGATATTGTTATCCTTGTTGTTGCTGCAAATGATGGAATAATGCCTCAAACAGTAGAGGCAATTAATCATGCAAAGGCAGCAAATGTACCAATAATAGTCGCAATAAATAAAATAGATTTACCCGAAGCTAATCCAGAAAAGGTTCGAATGGAATTGTTGCAATATGGGTTAGTCGTTGAAAAAATGGGAGGTACAGTATTAGATGTAGAAATATCTGCAAAAAATAAAATTAATTTAGATAAACTGGAAGAATTACTATTATTACAATCAGATATTTTGGAATTAAAGGCCAATGTTTCTGGTTTTGCATCCGGTGCAGTAATAGAGGCTAGATTGGAACAAGGACGTGGTTCCACCGCAACTATATTGGTACAAAAAGGATACCTTAAAAAAGGTGATATTTTTGTATCTGGTTCCTCTATGGGAAAGGTTCGTGAATTACTAGACGAATACGGAAATAAACTAGAAAGTGTAGGTCCATCACAACCAGTAATAGTTTTAGGATTCGAAGATACTCCAATATCAGGTGATGATTTTGTAGTAGTTGAATCTGAAGCAAAGGCAAGGGAAGTAGTAAACTACAGAAAACAAAAAGCCAAAGAAAAGCAAATGGTTTTGAAAAAATCCAATTGGCAAGAAATATTTACCAATATAAAGGAAGGTAAAATTGAAACATTACCAGTGATAGTAAAAGCCGATACACAGGGTTCAGCAGAAGCCATTTCTGATTCTTTATTAAAAATAAAATCTGATAAAGTTAATGTAAAAATAGTTCACTCTGGTGTTGGTGGTATAAGTGAATCTGATATAATCCTTGCAAAAACAACAGATGCTGTAATAGTTGCCTTTAATGTAAGGGCAAGTAACAATGCAAAGGAACAGGCAAAAATCGAAAATATAGATATAAGGTATTATTCCATTATCTATAATATCATAGATGATATAAAGGTGTTAATGTCTGGCCTTCTTGCCCCTGTAATAAAAGAAACCTTTATAGGATACGCAGATGTTTTACAGGTATTTAACGTTGGAAAGGCCAAAGCAGCAGGCTGCAAAGTAACAGAAGGTATTGTCAAAAAAGGATGCGGAGTAAGAATGCTTCGCGATAATATAGTTATCTACGAAGGAAAACTTGCTCAATTAAAACGTATGAAAGAAGATGTAAAAGAAGTCCGCTCTGGTACAGAATGCGGTATCTCATTCGATAATTTCAATGATATAACAGTCGGTGATAAACTGGAATGCTATGAAACAGAAGAAATAAAAGCTAGCATCTAACTACCGAGGCCGTTTCGTTTCCTATATTCTTCGAAAGATTTATAAGCCACACTATCACCAGGACAGTAGGATCTATTGGACATTCAAGACATGATGATCCATATCTAAAACTAGAACTAGAATCATGACCTCCAAGATAATAACCAGAGCCACACCTTTTACACTCAGTTTTACCAAGTTCATTTTGATAATATCTTCTAATACAAAGATAAATAATCTATACAAGTACTAATCTCTTTTAAATATAATACACTCTTTTAAATGATATTTTGAAGAAGGACAAAAATAAGCAATTCCTTCTACACAAAAGTATCCAGAAGGACACATCTCACAAGAAATACTTCCTACATCTCTTGTAAAATGTCCATCTGGACATGATATACATTCTTCTGCCATAGGGATTTTGCTATATGTACCAAGCGGGCAAGGGGTACATCCTCCACCACTTCCATCACTATAATAACCAGCTCTACAAGGCATGCACTGATAAAAGGTCTGAGCATAAACTTCTTCATTCTTTACAAAACCCAATCCTATAACTGAAACAATCAAAAAGATAAAAGTTCCTAAAAAATTATTAAATCTATTCCAACTATTTTTTAATATTAAACTATTATCTTTTTCTATATTATTTAAATCATCTAATACCAAACTATTTAAATAATCCTTATCTTTTAAAAATAATAACGATATATATGTATCTAAATTATCTGATTTATTTACTTTATTATCAGCTATATCACTCCAAAGACTTTCTGCTTTTACAGCATCCTTCATAATCGCATTTATACAATTTAAAAATTCATAACCTTCTTTATCTATAAAACTAGCTTTAGTATCAGATTTTACATTAGTAATATGAAAATTTTTACACCTATAATTAGTATTTATATTCATAATATTTTATTCTTCCTCCTTACTATTTATCTTTCTTGTTATTAATTAGTTATTCCTATTAAATCTCATTTATTATTTCTGGGATAATTGATTTAATATTTATACCAAACGCCACTTCCTTCATGTATGGGATGTGGATTAGATTCATAATGCCAGGTCCCAAGTCCCTTTGGACATTTCTTATCTACTATCTTGTCTACTCCAAAACCTTTCGGACATCTTCCATCTCTTATTATTTCTCCTCCGTATCCTATTGGACACTTTATCTCTATACATCTATCTAAATAGTATTCATTCCTTATACTTCCTACCTTACAATCTGAACATAGCCTTTCAGACCTATCCCAATATTTCCATCCTCCACACTTACATAACATTCTCTCTTTTATAAGATGGGCTTCCTCATCGGTAGAGCAGATACCTGCTCCTTTACGACTTATACAGTATTTAGATAAAATCTTATTTAATATAGGACTACTATAAGAATAAGTAACTGAACTATAACTTAATAAACTAACACTAAAGATAAAAGAAACTACAAAGAACCTAAAACTAAATAATAAACAAAGACCAGAATGACTTAATCCAACAACAGAACAGAATCTTGAACAAAGACCAGATTTTATAGAAAGAATTAATGATAAAACATTAGACGAAAATATTCTTAAAAAACGACTTAAACGGGCTGCAAAGCCAGACTGAGTCTCAGTTTGCCCCCCCCCCCCGGATCATGTTGTTTTGTCTATTTTTAATCATTATTTTACCTTATATTCTCTCTTTTTAATTACTGATTTCAGGTTAGGATATTGTAACATATTTTGCAAGCGGAAAGTTTATTCTTTTTATATTTACTTAAGTCAATTTTTATGATATTATTTCCTGTGTTTTATTTTTAATTAATA
>CAUUHH010000030.1:0-5905 GCA_963544995.1 uncultured Alphaproteobacteria bacterium
AGGGAACAATAGGTAAGATTATATCAGATAATAGATGTCCGAGAGGATATGTACTAAAACATATTTTTGAAAATAAATATAAATGCCCTATAGGATATATTTTAAAAAATGTTACAAATTTAAATTGTCCTAAGGGGTATATTTTAAAAGAAATTATAAATAATAGATGTCCAAGTGGGTATATATTAAAGAATATTAGTAAAGATATATGTCCAAGAGGAATGATTGTTTATAGATATAATTAAATGGAGGTAAATGTTATGAATAAATATATTAAATGTTGTTTTTTATTGAATTTATTGATTTTTAATGTTGATAATGAATTGCAAGCACAAAATTTTTATCAGTGTGTAGCGTGTCCAGCAGGTACCTATCAAGATGGAGAAAATTGTAAAAATTGTGAAGATGGATATTATTGTATTGGAGGATTAAAAAATAAATGTTCTAGTAGTGAAAAATCAAATGCTGATAGAACAGCGTGTGTTCCGAAGGTTAGTAATGGTTCTGATTCTTTAACTGGAGGTACTGGTACTAACACTACCGTTTGCATGTATGGAACTTATTTAGATGAATTTGGAACGTGTATAAAATGTCCTGATGGGTATTGGAGTGGAAAAGGGGCTACAAAATGTGGAAAGATTAAATATAGGATTTGTTCTTATTCTCGAGATCCGAATGCTCTTGATAAAGTATTGCTAAAAATTGATTATTTGGATGGAGATAAAGGTATTAATTTTTGTACTACTACGTTTAACTTTTCCGAAGGATATACTTTTCATACCCTTGATATTTATGATTGTAACTTAGTTAAAGATCAGAATCGTATCTATAATGGATATTTTAGTTTTTATAGTTTTACTATGAATGATAATTTTGTTGCTTGTAAAAAAAATATTTCATCTTTGCCTGTATTTAATAATTATTATTACATTGATATACAAGGAAATTTATATAAATATAGAGAGTATGATAGTAACGATATATTTTTTAATGCCTATAGGCGAGACATTAGTTCTAGCAAATTATTCGATTTATTTCAAAAATGTGCTTATGACTATAATAAATATTCTTATTGTGCTGAAGCTAATGCTAAAGTATACGATCGTTATAAATTCACCTTAATTAGATCTAGATTTGTAAATTGGTTGTAATGCTGTTTTTTTACATTTGCATAAAATTATATTTTATAGTAAACTGTCCCAATAGGGATAGTTATGAGAGATAAGTTTTATAATTTATTTTTTAATAAATATAATAGGTATTTTTATTGGTTAATACCTGTTATATTTTTATTTAGTATTTTTATAATTTTTATTTTTAGTTATAGTAATAAAACAAAAAATATTTCTAATTTTAAAAGCAAGCAGTTTTTTCAGAAAAAACCAGATTTAATAGAATATCGTATAGATATTAAAAAAGGTGATAGCTTTGCATCCATATTATCATCAATAGGTATTGATTATAAGGAAATTTTAGAGGCTAGTAAATCAATAGAAACCTTATATAAGTTGTCAGATTTAAGACCTAGTGTTAATAAATTTATTGTTAGAGTAATTGATAAAAAAGATAACGGTAAATTACTTAATTCTGTTGAAATAATAAAGGATCCTGTAACAAAAATAGTTTGTTTTAAAAATAATGATATTTTTGAAACAGTAGAAAAAACTAATAATATTATGGTTAAATATATCAATAAAAAAGGAACTATATTAAAAGGTAGTAATTTAATAGAAATAGCAACTATGATAGGAATTCCATATAATGTAATAGATAAGTTTTATGATATTTTTTCGTTTGACATAGATTTTGAAAGAGATATTTATCCAGATGATAAATTTAATGTTTTATATCAGGAAATTTATTCTGACAAAGGAGAATATTTAGGTGTAGGAGAGTTGATTTATGCTTCATTTGATTTAAATTCCAGAAAAGAAAATTTTAAATTATTTAGATATGAAAACGAAAATGGAGTAATTGGATATTATGATGAAAATGCAAAAGGAGCATTAAAAGCATTAAAGAAAACCCCTATAAATGGAGCGAGAATTTCATCAAGATATGGTAGACGTAAACACCCAATACTTGGATATTCAAAATCTCATAAAGGAGTTGATTTCGCAGCGCCAACTGGAACACCTGTTCCAGCAGCAGGTAATGGAAGAATAGTTGCAAGAGGATGGCGTGGGGGTTATGGTAATTATATAAAAATAAAACATAACAAAACTTATTCTACTGCATATGGACATTTAAGTAAGTTTAATTCGAAATTTAAATTAGGTAGTTTTGTAAAAGCAGGACAGATTATTGCATATGTTGGTTCCACTGGTATGTCAACTGGTCCCCATTTGCATTATGAGATTATTAAAAATGGAGTACAGGTTAATCCATTAACAGTTAAAATTCCATCAATAGAGAATATTAAGAAATCGGAACTAGAAAAATTCTTTGATGCAAAAGATAAAATAGAAATACAATTAAATCTTTTAAATATAAAAGATAATCTGTAAATCAAGAAAAGTAATTTTATTTATTATTAGGGATTGCGGTCATGGACATCTGACGACCTTCCATTGATGGATCTTTATCTATTTTTATTTTTGTACCTAATTCTTCTTTTATTTTATTAAGTATTGCAAGACCAGCATCTTGGTTTGATAATTCCCTTCCACGAAATCTTACTGTAAATTTTACATTATTACCGTCCTCAATAAATTTGGACGCAGCTTTCATTTTTATTTGAAAATCGTGAGTATCAATATTAGGTCTGATTTTCAATTCTTTTGTTTCAATTATTTTTTGTGATTTTTTTATTTCAGATTGCTTTTTTTGTTCCTCATATTTCCATTTACCATAATCCATTATTTTACAAACGGGAGGTGTAGAATTAGGTGAAATTTCAAGAAGATCAAGACCGGCATCATATGCCATGGCTAGAGCCTCTTTTGTTGAAATAATTCCTATATTTTCAGCATTTTGATTAATTAATCTTACTTCACGAGCGCGTATTTTATCGTTTACATTAAGCGACAAAGAATTTTTATCTATCAAAAAACAACTCCTTTTTAATTATTGGAGGTCGGTACCGGATTTGAACCAGTGTCCAAGGATTTGCAGTCCTCTGCATAGCCTCTCTGCCAACCGACCATTTGCGAGTATTATATAAAAGTTAAATATAAAATCAATATCTATTTCTTGAAACTGTTCTAAAAATTTGTATAATAGTTTCGTTTAATTAAGGAGGAAATAATGGGGCTATTAAAAAAGAAACAGTTTAGTGTTTGTGTGTTTTGTGGAGCAAGAAAAGGAAAAAACAAAATATACAGTGAAGTAGCAGAAGAATTAGGAATATTAATTGCAGAAAATAATATGAAATTAGTATATGGCGCAGGTGGAACCGGACTAATGGGAAAGGTTTCTATGGCTGTTTTAAAATTAAAAGGTCTTATTTATGGTGTTACGACGAAATTGATTGCAGATTTTGAAGAACCAATTAAAGGGACGAAAACTAAAATAGTAAAAAATATACAGGGAAGAAAAAGAGAATTTATTGATAAATCAGATGCTTTTATATCTTTACCAGGTGGGTTTGGAACTTTTGATGAAATATTTGATGTGTTGGTTGCAAAAGAAATTACAGAAAAACATAATGAGTTAGTTGGTAAAACAGAATATAAGTTTGATAAACCAATAATCCTTATTAATACGAATGGTTTTTTTGATGCGTTTATTAAGTTGATAGATTCTATAATTGCGAATGGTTTTATGAATGCATCAAATAAAAAATATTTTAAAGTGGTAAAAACGCCGAAAGAAGCAATTAATTATTTGAAAAAAGAATTTAAAATATTGTAAGAAAACATTGCATTTTTTTTACATAGTTTATATCATATGTGAAGTTTGTAAGTTTTAATTAATAAGGAGCCTTTGATGAAAAAATTGTTAACTTTGTGTACTGTGTGTGTTTTGGGCGCTTGCTCCTCTACATCTGATAATGCTTTTTCAAGCAGTGTAAATTCAGATAGCGGTGTGGAAAGTGCTTCATTTGGAAGAACATTTATAAAGCATAAAATAGAAAATTTTAAATCAGAAACAAATCAAGTTAAAGAGTTAGTAGATAGTAGAAAGCAAACTTTGCAATCTATGAGAAATAATACAAATACATCTGTTTCTGATTACAGAAATACTCTTTCTCAGATAAATGCGAAATTACAAATGGGAACAACACCTGGTAATCCAGATTTGATGAATGATTGGAAAACTGCTAGGGCAAAATTAGAAAAAGTTAATAATTTAGCTTTTGATATAAAAAGATTAGTTGCTGATATAGAATCTGACCAGTCTATGGTTGAATATATGTTAGATTCGATAAAAGCGTCATATAAGGTTCGTGGTGCAACAGAAGAAGATCATAAACAACTAAAATCTTTAGAAACAGAGGTAAAACAGATAGGTTCTGGAATTTCTATGTTTGCACAACAGGTTAATGCAGAGGCAGATAGGCAACTTTCATATGTTGAAAATGAAAAACAGAATCTTAATGATGTTGCATTAAATATAAAGAATGGTGGACTATATGGAAATAATAATTCAACATCTATGGATTTTTTCTCTAATGGTGGTTCTGTATTTTCGTCAGAGGAAGGATATAATTCATTCATAGCAGAAACAGAAGAACAAGATTATGGATATCAAACTAGAGCATCTGGTAAGAAAAAGTCTATGAATAATGCTATTAATCTTAAAAAGTCTAATAGTATGAATGAAAAATTTGTTAAATCTTCTGATGTTAAGCAGGTTTCATTATCAAAAAGAAAAATTCTTTCTACTGCAGTAGAAAGTGCTAACCTTGCTTCTGATTTTGATGAAGTACTTTATCGTGTATTAAGTAAATCTCTTGAAAGGAATCCATCTGCTGTATATGAGGTTGTTGGTGTAGCAAAAAATCAGAAGTCAGTAGATAAAGTTAAAAAATATTTAAATAATGTTGTTAAATCTTTTGTAGATATGGGTGTTCCTGCATCTAGGGTTTCTATGACTATGAAAACAGATAATGTCGATACAGATGAAGTTAATGTTTATGAAAAATAAAGCTTAGTCTTTTTTGTAAATAAGAAAATAGCCGCTTTTTATAGTGGTTATTTTTTTTTGAAATAAGGTTATTATTTTAATCTATTATGTTCAAGACAACTCTTTTCTTTTTGCCAGATGATAATAAGAGTTTTTTAGATTTGTTATTTACATTTAATATAAATTTATAATCTGTAACCTTTGAATTATCGATATTTATTGCCCCTGCATCTATTAATCTGCGTGCATCAGATTTTGATTTTGCAAGTTCAGTTTGTATTAATATATCTATTATACTAGAATCTGACTTTACATTAAATGATATTAAATTATCACTTATCAAATTTTGTTCAAAAGTCTCTTTTGTTGTTTTTTCAGCAAGTTGTGCTTCTTTTTCTCCTCTACAAATTTTTGTTGCTTCAAATGCAAGTATTTTTTTTGCTTCATTTATTTCTTCATTTTTTAAAGACTCTAATTTTTTAATTTCTGATATAGGTAATTCTGTAAAAATTTTAAGTAATTTAATTACATCTCTATCATCAACATTTCTCCAAAATTGATAATAATCATATGCTGATAATTTTTCATCATTTAACCAAATTGCATTTCCCATAGATTTACCAAATTTAACTCCATTTGCATCAGTTAATAAAGGAGTTGTTATTCCAAATAGGTTTATTCCTAATCTTCTGCCTAAATCTATACCAGAAACTATATTACCCCATTGATCTGCTCCACCGAACTGTAGGATAGTTCCGTATCTTTTATTCAATTCAACAAAATCATATGCTTGAAATAATGAGTAATTAAATTCTAAAAATGATAATGGCTGTTCCCT
>CAUUHH010000031.1:0-5482 GCA_963544995.1 uncultured Alphaproteobacteria bacterium
ATTTTATTTTTAATATTTTCAATAACTTTTGAAAGATAATTTAAATCATTCACATTGTTGCCATCTGTTGTAAAGATATTTTGCTCTTTTACAAAATTTATTTCTGATGGTTCATAGGATCTGGTCCCAATAAAAAATAAATTTTCTGGTTTTAAAACTTGTTTCCTTTTCCCAAGGGATAAATATCTAGCATCTCCTTCACCAAGTAAATGCCTTACATTTGTACCATGAGGGGAGCCAGATGCTTCTTTCTTACTGGAATCAGGGGTATGAATATCCAAATGAGCATCAATGTAAATAAGCGCGATATCATCAGTGTCATAGAAATCAGCAATAGCCTTAAAATGTGCAAAATTTAGGCTGTGATCACCACCGAAATATAAATGATTATCTATAAAATTTTTATCCTTATTTATGAAAAAGTTATAAACTTTGTTTTGAATTAAAAGATTTTCAGAAAATCTGTCTGCAACACATTTTTCAAAATCGAAATCCCAATCCGGTTCAATCATGTTCCAGTTATTATTTTCATAAAGCTCTTTTATTTTAAATGGACCTTGTTCACATCCGGTTGTAATAGGAATCTTTTGACCACCCCTACCATATGGGACACCAACAAAATATTTCATATTAACTCCCTTTATTATTATTCATTATGTAATAAATAATTATCAGCTTCCATTGCACTTTGTGCACCGCTTCCTGCTGCAATTACCACTTGTTTAAAATTAGGATTTTTTACATCACCTGCTGCAAAAATACCATTTATACTTGTTTCACATAAATCTGGTTTTGTTTTTATATATCCACTGTCTGTAAGGTCAATTTGGTCTTTGAATATATCCGTATTAGGTTTGTTACCTATTGCAATAAAAATACTGTCTGTATCGTACTTAGTTACCTCATCTGTTTTTAAATTACGTAATTTTAATCCAGAAACCTTTCCATCTGTTTCTATTATTTCATCTAATTTACTGTCCCAGATAACAGAGATATTAGGAGTATTAAATAAATGTTTTTGATTTATTTGTTCAGCCTTGAAACTGTCACGTCTATGAACAACTGTTACCTTTTTACAAACAGATGAAAGATGTAATGCTTCGTAAACGGCTGTGTTACCCCCACCTATTAAAAATACCTCTTTATCACGGAAAAAGAATCCGTCACATGTTGCGCAATATGACACACCATGACCTGTTAATTTTTCTTCGTTATCCAATCCTATTTTACGGCAACTGGACCCTGTTGCAATTATTACAGTATCAGAATAAATGGTAAGACCACTTTCAAGGATTAATTTAAATGGTTTTTGCTTAAAATCAACAGATGTAACAGTATCGGCAAGTATTTCTGCACCAAAAATTTCTGCCTGTTGCCTCATTTGCTCTGTTAAATAAACACCATCTATCTTTTCTGTAAATCCAGGATAATTTTCCAAATCAAAAGTTTTAGTAATTTGACCACCAAATTCAACACCAGTTATTATAAGCGGTTTATTTCCCGATCTGGCACTATATATTCCAGCAGTATATCCAGCAGGGCCAGATCCTATTATTGCAACGCGAACTTTTCTTTCCATTATAAAACCTTTCGTATATTAGTTGATTAAGCAAATTTTTCCATTAATGGTGGTATAATTTGTTTTTTACGACTCATCATTTCTGGAACCCAAGAACAATTATCATTTAATTTGATGTTAAATGCATTTTCAATTTTTTCCATTTCATTTGATACAACAAAAATTTCTGACCCTTCCTTCATTATATCGGTAACAGCAAGCATTATTGTATGGTATCCTTTATCTTTATGATCAGATTTTAATAATTCCAAAATATCTGCCTTTTTAGGATTTATCATATTTCCATCTATTAATTCTATTTGTCCAACACCAAACTTTTTCCCATTTATATCAAAATTTTTAAAATCTCTGTATAAAAGGCTTTCTGCCGTATCATTTTCTATTGATGATTTTACCCTTAACATTTCCATGCCGAGTTCGATAGGATTTTCTATTCCTGCAATTTTTGCAAGATCATCTACGGCGTCCTTATCATATTTTGTTGTTGTAGGGGATTTAAATATAACTGTATCAGACATAATTGCGCAAATCATTGCCCCTGCAATATTTTTTGGTATGGATAAATTTTCTTGCTTATATAAATTATATAATATTGTTGATGTACAACCAACTGGCCTTGCATAAAATTCAAGAGGCATATTAGTTTTAAGACCACCTAGTTTATGATGATCTGCAATAAAAACTATATTTGCCTTATCTATATCGGATTGTAATTGAGTAATTTCTGTTGTATCAACTATTCCTAAATCCTTACCAGCAACTGATAACATTGTTTCCGGGATAGGAAGATTAAATCTGTCTAAAATAAATTTAGTTTCTGGGGTTATATCGCCCTGTTTTACCGGAATTGCATCAAGTCCGCGTGCTTTTAAAAATTCTGCAGCTGAAATAGCAGAAATTATTGCATCGCTGTCTGGGCAGGTATGGCCTGTTACATATATACTCATAAATACCTCCAAAATAGATTTATTAAATTTAAATTATTGAGCATATTTTTACAAAAATTCATGATACTTTGTCAACATATAACAAAAATTTATTTCTTTATATATGGAGGTTTTGTATAACCAAGTAGTGATTTTGTAAAAATTTCAACACCTTTTTTTGTAATACCCAGTGTATGTTCAAATTGAGCGGACAGTCCACCATCAACCGTTCTGGCCGTCCAATCATTTTTTTCTATATACATTTCATAGCTGCCAGTATTTATCATGGGTTCTATTGTAAAAATCATACCTTCTTTCATTATTATTTTATCATTTTCCGAATCATAATAGTGAAGGACATTTGGTTCGTCATGAAATATTTTTCCAGTTCCATGTCCACAAAAATCACGAACAACAGAAAAGCCAAGTGGTTCACACATATTTTGTATTATTTTTCCAACCTCAGATAATTTTACCCCCGGTTTACAAATAGATATTGCCTGCATCATACTTTCATAAGTAATATCTACCAATTTTTTGGTATTATCATCAACATTGCCAACAATATACATACGACTGGTATCGCCATGATAACCATTTATTATTGTTGTAACATCTATGTTTACTATGTCACCATCATTTAAAAATTCTTTTTTACTTGGTATCCCATGGCAAATAACATCGTTTACAGATATACAACAATGTTTTGGAAATCCATTATAATTAAGTGGAGCACATATTCCACCTTGTTTTTTTGTGTGTTCTGCAATAATTTTATCTAAATCATAGGTTGATATTCCCGATGAAACATAATCAGTTATAAAATCAAGTGTTGATGCGGCGGCTCTGCCTGCTATTCTCATGCCTTCAAAATCTGTTTCATTATAAATATTCATAAATAGGATCCTTATATAAAAATTTTTATAAATTATGCTATACTATAGTTATTTTTTAATATAAATAAAGGATAAAATAACTTTACTTAAATTCTAAAAATGTTATCATTGCTGTGTTTTATTAAATGAGGGGGAAAATATGTTAGGAAAGATTAAAAAAGCTAAAAAAAGGATAGCAATACTTACAGGTGGTGGTGATTGTCCAGGATTGAATATGGCTATTAAAACTGTTGTTCAATATGCAACAGATCATTATGGCTGGCAAGTTATAGGAATAAAAAATGCCATAAATGGTATTATAGGAGAAATGAGACTGCAAGGTGATGATGCAGATATAATAGAGTTAGATTCTAACTTTTGTTTTGGTGAATATTTAAGGCAAGGGGGAACCTTTTTAGGGTCGTATAAGAAAATTAATTCAAAAAAATATAAAAATGTGAAAACTGATGAAGAATTGGTTGAAGTAATGTTGCCTATGTTTAAAAAACATATAAAGGAATTAAATATAGATGGACTTATTGCAACCGGTGGTGATGGAACTATGTTTATGCTTAATTACCTTTGCGAGAAGGCAAAGATTCCTTTTGTTGGTATTCCAAAAACCATTGATAATGATACACCGGGAACAGAAATTTCAATAGGTTTTTCCAGTGCAGTTGACAGTATAGTTCACGCCCTAGATAGTGTGTTTTGGACTGCAAAAGGACACAGACGAGCAATAATAGCTCAGGTTATGGGCCGTGATGTTGGTCATCTTGCAATGCATGCCGGTGTTGCATCAAGTGCGGACGTAATATTGATTCCAGAAATTCCTTATTCTATAAAAGGGATAGTTAACAAATTGAAGAAAATTATAAAGGAAGAAAAAAGGGATTATTTTGTTATAGTTGTGGCAGAGGGAGCTGGACTTGAAAATGGCAAACCTCTTCCAAAAAATGCAAATTATACTGTTGCAGAGTATATAGAAAAAGCTCTTCAAAAAGAAGGTATAGAGGCAAGGGCAGATATATTCGGTTATTTCCAAAGAGGAGGTCTTCCAAATGGGTATGACAGGATGCTTGCTGCGGAACTTGCATGCTTTGCAGTAGACCTTATGGCGACTGGACATACTGCGGTAATAACAGGGATGAGACATGGCAGGCCAATAAAGATGAGTATAAAGCATATTTGTAAAAAAGAAACCAGAGCAGTTAATCCAAAATCATTAATAGTTGCAACCGCAGTTAAAAGTGGTGCATATATAGGTGATATAAAAATACATATATAATTAAAACTGGATATACCATCTTTTAAAATACATTTTCCCATTAGTTTTATCAAAATAAATATGGAGTTTTGATAATTTCAGTTTCGTGTTTCATCGAGTTTTCTGTGATATGGATTATGGAAAGTTTCACTTTCTTCTTTATAAGAAACTAATACACGACATAAATCATTAGGCATGCTTTTCCAAACTTCATATCTTCGCCTATATAAGAACAAATAAAATTATCCATTTAATTGCAACAATTATATGAACATATCCAATAATTTTATCCACATAAAAAACATAGCTACTTTATTTTTAAATAAACTTTATAATCGTTAAGGCATTATTTTTAAAATTATGACATTTATAACGTTTTTAATAGCAAACTTATATTATCCGCCATCACCCCAACCTAAAAAGTTTCTATTGTAATCTATATAATAAGTTTTGCCTGTATCTTTTTTACAACGATAAACTATCGTTTGTCCAGCTCTCGCAAAATAATTTCCACTATTATGAGAGCCTTCCCCTTTAAAACAGCGCCAATTGTCATAACTACTATCTCTAATACAACCAACACTACCTAAAGGATTACAACAATTAAGTGCTATACCATAATAAGAATGATTAACGTAGAGCTTTCGTGGTTCACCTCCAGGGCCCGCAAAAATCAGATAATTATCATCTCTACAAGGACCGCAAGTATTTGCCCCTTCATTTGGTTGGTAATATCCTTCTAGGCACTCATACTTATGACCTCCCGTACAATAATGCCCCTTCGGACATGCCTTACAACTGGTGCTACCTTCACTATCCGTATACTGTCCTTCTG
>CAUUHH010000032.1:0-5089 GCA_963544995.1 uncultured Alphaproteobacteria bacterium
TTGAGTATAGTTAATTAAAATATAAAAATAATAGGAGGATAGATGTTTATGAATAGTAATAGGTTTATAAGGGGTAGATTAATAGTTTTTATATTATGTTGGATTAGTGTAGGAAGTTATAAAGTAAATGGGCAGATGTTTTATCAGTGTATGGCCTGTCCAGCAGGGACCTATCAGGATGGTAATGAGTGTAAGGTGTGTCCGAAAGGTCATTTTTGTGTCGGTGGAATAAAGGAGGAGTGTAAGAGAGGTAGTTATTCTGATAAAGACGGATTGTCATCATGTATAAAATGTCCTGATTATACATGGAATAATGGAGGAACGTCAAAATGTGAGCAAATTTATCTTAAATTTAAAGCAATGAAAGATGATTGTGAAAATGAGTATATAACATTTTTAGATATAGAAAAAGAAAAACGATTTTGGTTTGATCCAAGTTGGTGGGGTAGATGGGGGCTTGGTGTTGATCCAGTAGGACCTAAACCTTGTAAATTTTTTGTAGGTAACAACGGAAAAGGAGAAGAGAGTGTTGTAGATTTTAGGCAGTGTAGAACTTTGCCGTGTACCATTTATGGTGCTTATGGTAGGCATATAGATATAGATGAAAATTTAAATTATAAATTTTACCTTCCTGATGGAGAGTTGTATTTTGAGGCGAGTGATTGGGTGAGGCTTGGTAAGCCTAAATAAAAAAATTATTAAACTTTATTTTTATATACTATTAATATATTATTTTGCCTGGTATATGGAAGAGGTTTGATGCAGTATAAAGATTTATATTATGAGTTTTATAGTGGCAGTTTAAAATCTGATGTGAAATTTATTTTTTTGCACGGTTGGGGGCATTCGTTGTTGAATATGAAATCTGTTGCAGATGAATTTTATGATTGTGATAGGTATTTAGTAGATTTACCAGGTTTTGGGAAAAGTAAAGAGCCTGCCGTTCCGTTTAATTTAGATGATTATGTTGATTTAATTGCAGAATTTATAAAAAGTAATATATCTAGTGATAATAAAGTGTATTTAGTCGGACATTCGTTTGGTGGTAGGATTGCGGTTAAGTTATTTTATTTATATCCTGATTTAATTAATAAAATATTTATTGTTTCCGGAGCTGGGTTTAAAGCTAGGAGATCTTTTTTTAAGTCAGTAATTATAAATTTATATAGTGTTTTATATAAATTGTTTGGTGATAATTTAAAAAATACTATGTCATATAAATTATATTATAATAAATTTGCAAGTGATGATTATAAAAATTCATCTGATATTATGAAAAAGATACTTAAAAATATAGTTGGTGAAGATTTAGGTAACGTTGCCGCAAAAATTAAAAAATCTGCTGTTCTAATTTATGGTGAAAATGATAATGTAACCCCGCCAAGTTTTGGAAGAAGGTATAATAAATTAATTAAAAATTCTAAATTATATATTTTGCCTATTTTTGATCATAATACTATTTTGACTGATGGAAGGTATCAAGTTGTATCAATTATTAGAAATAACATAGAGGTTTAAATGATTATAATATTTACTTATTTGTTTTTTTTGTTCTTTGTTTATAAAAGACTGTTTTTTTATAGTTTATTTTTTCAGCAAGAAAATTATAGAACAGTGAAATTTATTAAATTTATTTTTAGTAAATTTCAGTTAATTGATAAAAAGTTATCTGTTTTAGTTTTCTTTTATGTCTTATTTGCGACAGTGTTTAAAAATTATTTTGTTGATAATATTGTGCTTTCTTTTTTATTTCTTTTGTTTGCTGTTTTAACATCTGATCCTTGTTCTATAAAATTTAAAAAAAAATTAATTTTAACCAGTAGGGTTAAGTATATAATTTATGGTGCATTTGTTTTATTAGTTTTATTTACAATTTATCCAGTATTTTATTTATATAAATTTTTGTATTTAGGTAATGATTATTGTATTTGTAAGGTTTGGGGATATTTAATATTTTTTATACAATTTATTCCATTGTCACTTATTTTATCAAATATACTTTTATTACCATTAGAAATATTTTTAAAGTTTCGGTATATGCGTAAGGCAAAATTAAAGTTATTAAAATTAAATCCTGTTATAATAGGTGTTACTGGGTCATTTGGAAAAACCAGTACAAAAAATATTTTGAATCATATTTTGTCTTCGGTTTCATCATCATTTACAACATCTAAAAGTATAAATACCTTGATAGGGATTAGTAGAGTTATATTAGAAGAATTTAATTTGTCATATAAATATTTTATTGTTGAAATGGGAACGGATGGAGTAGGGCAGATAGGAAAGCTTTGTAAACTTTGCAAACCAAAGTATGGAATACTTACTGCGGTTGGTAATTCCCATTTAGAGAATTTTAAAACTAAGGATAATATTGCGAAGGAAAAATTTTCCTTAATTAATTACATTATTAAAAATAATGGTGAGTATATTATAAATAAAAATACTGTTGATAAGGAATATATTGAAAATTATGTGCCAAATTATAGTGAGGTATTTTCTATTAATGATATTAAAACGAATCTGTCAGGAATAAGTTTTAACTTGTTATATGAGAATAATAGTTATTCTATTTTTTCACCGATTTTTGGGGAACATCAAGCACAAAATATAGCACTTTCATTTATTATGGCATTAAAATTAGGTGTCCCTGTTGATACAATTATTGCCTCGCTTGCTACATTACCGCAAATAGAACATAGGTTAGAGGTTAAAAATCAGGATGATAATATTACTGTGATTGATGATGCATTTAATTCTAATTTTGATGGATTTAAATCTGCATTAAATACTTTGCAAACTATATCAGAACTTAAAAATGGTAGAGCGATTTTAATTACTCCTGGAATAGTGGAAATTGGTGTGGATCATGATGACATTCATAGAAAGATTGCTGAAATCGCAGTTAACTCGGTTGATATTGCAATAGTAATTATTCCGTCAAGGATAGAAAGTTTTGTGAAATATTTTGATGTTAATAGGAATGATCATCAAAAACTTGTTTTAGTAAATTCATTAAATGAAGCAAGAGAATGGCTATTACAAAATATTCAAACAAATGATACTATTTTGTATGAAAATGATTTACCGGATGTTTTTGAAACGAAAATTAGTATATAAATTATTTATATCTGATAATTTTATTTTTTGTCATAGAGTCAACTATTCCACATAATAGTTTTAGCGAATCTAGTGCATCTTCGTTTGATATAATGAAAGGTTTATTTTTTATTAGTGTGTTTGCTATACTTTCATAATATGGTGTGTGACCGAAGCCATATACAGATTCAACATCATATGATAAATCACAGAAATTTTTTCTGTTGTCTTCGAATTTCCAATCTAGTATTTTATTTAATGCAATACCACCAATTTTAACTAGACCTTTTTCTCCTATTATTGTTATGCTACCTTCGTAATTTTCGTTATAGGTTAGTACAGATAAATTTACATTTGCAATTATATCATTTTGCCATTCTATTATTGTCGAACCGCAATCTTCTGTTTCTATTTGGCGTTTCCTGGTTTTCCCCATCGCGTATATGGATTTTAGTTTACTATCTGCGAACCAATTTATTATATCTGTGTAGTGTGATGCCTGTGTTATGAATGCACCACCATCAATTTTTTTTGATCCATGCCAAGCTGGATTTTTATAATATTCATCATCTCTGTACCAAAAAATATTTGATGTCATCATGTATATTTTTCCGAAGGCTCCTTCATTTATTGCTTTTTTTACACATTGTATTGTCGGATTAAACCTATTTTGATGTATTAAAAATATTTTTTTATTTTTTTTCTCGGCAAGCTCAATTAATTTTTTACCCTCTATATATGATAATGTTAATGGTTTTTCGACTATTACATTAATTCCGGCTTTTAAAACTTTTCTGGCATTTTCGTAATGAAGGCCGTTTGGTGTACATATACTGATACAATCTAAATGTTCGTATTTTATCATTTCATCAATGGATGTGTATTGGTTAGCATTTGTTCTTTCATGAGCTTTTTGTAAGTTAGTAGGATTTCTGTCACAAACTGCGCCAATTTTCATTGTATCTGGATTGTTTTCTATTGCTGTAAAATGGCAACTAGAAACTCTGCCACAACCGACTATTCCAATTCTTAATTTTTGCATTATTGCACCTTTTTAATTTTTTTATTTTATTATTTTATCATATAACTTATTTTTTTACATTAATAAAAAAAAGCAGGTTAAAAATTTAACCTGCTAGATCAATTAGATCAAAATATATAGTAAGTAATTATATATTTATTACGCTTACTAATGTAGTTGCACCTTCTTTAAATATAGATTTTGATGTTGCGGTTCCTTTTCCAAAGGTAAGAACTACTTTATCTCCATCTTTTGCAAGGCCAAGATCTTTTGCAATATTTCTGGATAAATCATCAATTTTATCAGAATCTGTTTCTGATACGACCTTTGGTATTACGCCCCAGCAAAGAGCAACTCTGCCAGCTACCTTGTCATTTGTTGAAACGGCAACTATTGGAGCATATGGTTTATGTTTTGATAGATTTATAGCTGTTGTTCCACTTGTGGTATATGCGAATACTGCCTTTGCATCAGATTTATGTGTGATATCTGCAGCAACAGATGTCATTATATCGCCCATAGTATTTTCAACAATATCATTTGTGAATAGCTTTATATATTTTTTGTATTCAGCATCATTTTCAACTTGTTTTATTATGGATGACATCATTTTTACTGCATCAACAGGATACTTACCTTGTGCTGTTTCTGCAGATAACATAACGCAATCTGTGCATTCGTAAACGGCGTTTGCAACGTCGGATGCCTCTGCACGAGTTGGGAATGTATTTTCAATCATAGACTCTAATAAATGAGTTGCAACTATTACAGGTTTTCTTTTTTCTTTGCAAAGTTTAATCATTCTTTTTTGTAAAATAGGAACCATTTGTGGCCTTACTTCTACTCCTAGATCTCCACGAGCAACCATTATAGCATCTGATAGTTCAACTATTTCTTCTAGGTATTCCATAGCTGCGGTTGGCCTTTCGATTTTGCAAACAAGAGAAGCTCTGCCATTAATTATTTTTTTTG
>CAUUHH010000033.1:0-4723 GCA_963544995.1 uncultured Alphaproteobacteria bacterium
ACTTTCTCCTGGCATAACCTCAAATACTCTTCCTTGTATAGTTCTAGAAATTTCTACAAAGATTAATAAAAGAATATTAATAATAAAAAATGATTTTTTTTATTTTGACACTACTCCTCTCTGCGTCTGCGGGAGGAGGTAGTAGTTTTTGTTTGTATAGTAATATTTTCAAGAAGGGTGCTACATTCGTCCGCATCCTTTATAAGGTCTTTTAACTTTTTACTGGAACCGGCCGATAATGTCATAGACACCAAATTCGCACCTGTTGCAATTCCAGATGCAATGGTAGACGCCCACCTTAAACTTTTCTGTTCTTTAATAGTTTTTTCAGAAGCAATTCGTTCCTCTCTACTAATTGTATCTTTATATTTGGGGGTGCTATTTGAACCTGAACTTAAATCTTTGCCCAAATACGCATTCTTACTATTTTTTGCTGCGGCAATCCCGGACGTTATAGTGGCGGTCAACGACCCTGCCGTTGCAATGGACGAAGCAACAGTCGAACCCACCGCATGATTTTTTATTTCCATCAAAACCTCATCAGAAAAATTACATTTTGCTATTGCGTCCTCTATATTTTGTTTTTGATCCCTTATCGCATTACTGGACATTTTTGCCATAGCTATATCGGTAAAGGCAAAAACCGCCACAACACCAAACGACACTATATTATACAATTTTTTATTCATAATAAATTTTCCTTTAATTTTTTCTTGATAGAGTAGGGCTGCTATTGCTTATCTCCCTCTACATCCTCATTTTCCTCTTCCTCTGCCTTATACTTACCAAATACTATTTTCAAATTCTTTACTGCTTTGTTACATGATTTAACATTATCTATCGCTCCCTTTACTCTATTAAGGGCGGATACAGAAAGACCTATCGCAATTCCAGATGATATTGCCGACGCCCCGGACAATGCCGCCTGCGCAATATCCAAAGTTTTTGACGTTTTGGAATTTTCAGCTATCTGCTCACTCATTTTATTATAGGTATCCCTGTATTTATCGGACTTATTCTTTAATCCAGTTGCCAAAGATTTCTGTCTTTTGAAAGTTTGTAACGCATCATAATTGATACCAACCTCTGTAGATTTTCCTTTATAATAAGAATACATTCTTTCTGTCGTAAAACTTCCTAAATCACCTCGTGAAATTTTTATCTTATTATTTAATTCTTCTAAATTTATATCACCTTCCTTTTCACATTTTTTAGGATCATTTTTATTAATAAGTTCACATAAATCTTTTTCACAATCCTTACCTTGTCCATTACATGCATTAAACTCATTACCCTTAAAAAATCTATCTACATAATGTTTAAATTCATCACTTTGTTTATTTTTTGAAAATTTTTCGCCTAAATAATGTGTGAAAACATCTGGAAGGTTTTTTCTGATACCTTCATAATTTTCTTTTAATTCTTCTTCTATGTCTTTTTCAAATTTATCAAAATCAGTTTCTGTTTGATTTTTTGTATCATTATCAAACTTATCAGCAATTGTTGCATTTACTTCACCCGGATTGCTAACTCCATTTTCATCATCCAAGTCGTCATTAAGATTATGTTTAAAGTTAACTTTGTCATTTTCTTCTCGATCTTTATCTTTCTTTTCTTCGTCCTTTAAAAACTGTGCCTGTTTTTTAGCTATGCCTGACTGCGTGTTAAGCATCATTTCTGTATCATTCGTTTTCATTATATTCATAACGCCAAGGCCGGTCGATGTTCCGGATAACGCCATACTAAGGCCAGATGTTAATGACACCCCTATACCAAATTCTTCATTTAATTTAGTCATGTCACTACGAAGTCCAGAACATGCACTTTTTGCTGCCTCTACTGCATCGGTTATATCCTTTGCATGCTTATCTATATTCAAATACTTTTCATTTTTAAATAACATGGTTGTAATGGGCGCGCCGGACCTGGTTATATAAATCATCCTTCTGTCATTTGACACCATTGCTGTATTATTGGAACTTTTTACTGCCTTTTCTATCTGCTCATCCGTGGCCTCAACCAAACTGAAATTATAATTTGTTTTTTTAAGTACGGGAACACACTTGATACTGCCTTCGGCACGTTCATCAACATTACTGCCACCACTGCCAGCAATTATTCCTATCATACGCATATAGGGACCAAAACAAAGCTGTTCATTTAAATCCTTTTCCGAACCATAATCACTATAACGCTTATACGTTTTATAGTTCAAAAAATTTTGAAGGGGATATGATTTCCCATATAATAATTTATGATCGTAATTCGGTGACATAAAACGGTTTAAGTTTTCTATCATATCTTTTGATTTATCTGCCTTGCCAGTCTGATTTTGTGAATTACTCCAATCTGATGAACTGGCCCTGCCATTTAATTTATTGGCATATGATATTTTTGGTCTTTTCCTGCTTCTGCTGCGTGCATAAATATTATTATCCGATATGGAAAACACAAAACTGCACAAAATTAAACAAGACACAGAATTTTTAAATTTCATAAATCTCTCCACAATCAATATAAATATGATACAATATTTCAGGCTTTATGTAAATAGTAAAGTAAACAGTAAATAACAAATAAAACTATAGGTCAGGTTATAATGCAGCAACGTTCCTATGTAATATTTTCAAATGAAACAACCGTCAAAATATTACGGTTTTTAAAATGCGGTTTCAGACATTGTTTTATAATAATTGGAAATCAAAATACAACTACAGTAATAGATCCAATTTTATTCAAAATAGATGTAAATATTTTTAACAGTAATATAGATATAGTACGTGATATTTGCATAAAAAATAATATGATTGCAATAGATGTAACAAGATATTTTACAGATAAAGATATAGATAAAAAAGATAACAGATTTTCATTTGGTATTTTTACCTGTGTCGAGGTAATAAAAAGAATTTTAGGAATTAAAAATAAATTTATTTTAACACCATACAGATTATATAAATTTTTAAATGAAAATAATGATTAAAATTTGATGTATTACATAATATATTTACGATAGAAATAATAAATATTTTTATATTTTATAAATAAATTTAAAGTATTTTTTAATTTACAGAATTTTTTATTTGATATTTAAAATTTTTATTGATAAAACTACATTAAAATAGTGATACTATGAAATTTTAAATAATATTTTACAGAATCGCTGTTAATTTAATAGTAATTTATGGGGTTTGTATACCCAGTTTTTTGTATAAATTTTTACTAAAGTAAATTTTTATAAAATTTATTAAGTAATTGTTTTTACGAAAGTTTTTAGTGTTTTATTAGGTGTAATGCATTAGACAAAAAATATTACACTTGACATTTTCGTCAATTTCATTTAAGAATCTACACATAAACAGATTTTAGTTACATTTATTGTTCTTTAGTTTGTTTTTTGGTTTTCCTTGTCGCGTTCCTTTTCTCTCCTTTCCTCCTTCTCTCCTCGCGATAAGGAATTTTTTTTTGCCTATAATTTTATTTTGGCATTTTTACACTTTATTTTAATGGCTAGCTGTGTTAACATAAGAAAGCTTAAATTTTATTTTTGGTTAAATTAGGATTTAATTTATGGCATCCAATATGTCAAAGGTAATAGTTGTTGGAAATGAAAAGGGCGGCAGTGGTAAATCAACCCTGTCAATACACCTTGCCATAAGTTATTTATATGCCGGATACAAGGTCGCAACAATAGATTTGGATGGCAGACAGGGAACCCTGACCCATTATATTGAAAACAGGGTAAAATATGCAAACGATCATAAATTAACCCTTCCTATGCCAGAACATTTGGTTGTAACACCATCACAATTTTCCAGTAAAAAAACATCTGCCGAGGACGAAGCGCAATTGGATGCCGAGATATCAGATTTAAAATTGGATTACGATATAATAATTATCGATACACCGGGAACCTATCACCATCTGTCCAATGCCGGTCATAAAAATGCAGATATTTTAATAACCCCCGTAAACGACAGCTTGGTTGATTTGGACGTCCTGGCAACCATAGATCCCAATACAAAACAAATTATTGCGGAATCACAATACACTAACAATATTAGGGATATTCAAAAAAAACGTGAACAAATAGGTAAGGACGAACTTATATGGATAGTCCTTCGCAACCGTATCTCTCATATAGATGCCAAAAATAAACGCGAGGTAGATGCCATATTAACAGAGCTGCAAAAAAGACTTGGCTTTAATTATGTATCAGGAATTGGTGAACGCGTAGTGTACAGAGAAATGTTTTTAAATGGCCTTACTATACTGGATATTTTAAAACTAAACAGCAGGGATATTTCCGTTTCTCATATCAGTGCAAAAAACGAACTGCTTGCAGTTTTAAATACAATTCCTATCCCACTTCATAAATCGGAATAGGGTAAAATCTGACAGTAATCATCAAAAAATTATATAAATATTTGACCTTTTAAATATGATGTTTTTGGAATTGGCCTTACACTACTGTTACCACTTACAAAAATGTGTCCTTTTACATAATTTCCATCTGTAAAGGTAAGCCCCTTTGAATTGGATAAATAAATATTTCCAAATACACGGAAATTTTTTGGCATTTTTAAGTAGTTTAAATTATCTATATATAAATCACCCATAACATCAGTATTTGTACGTAAATATTTTACATCATTTTTTGATAAATAAAGATTCCCTGATAAAACCTTTACCTTTAATAATTTTAATGAAACCGCAGGTGTAT
>CAUUHH010000034.1:0-4319 GCA_963544995.1 uncultured Alphaproteobacteria bacterium
TTAGTAGTATTTAAAGCTTATTACTCATTGTAGTTTTATAATTAAGAAAAAGGACTTTATTTATATAAGGTCCTTTTTTAACACTATAACTTCTACAAATCATCTACCAAAGCACCACTTTTAGCATAAGCAGTACTTCTGGCCTCGAAAAAGTCTGTTTTTATCATATTTGCATTACTATACTGACTTACCCATTTCATACTTTCTGGTTCTTTATTATATTTTTCATCATAGATTGGAGCCAATCCTATATCACGGCAACGAAGATTTCCAAGATATTTTATATAATCTTCCACTATACTAATGGTAAGACCCGGGATTCTGTCTCCTATTACATAATGAGCCCAGGCAATCTCTTGAGAACATCCCTCAAGTATCATATTTCTATATTCTTTTTTAAGTTCCTCTGTAAATAATTCAGGATTTTCTTTTTGAAGTTCCTTTATAATATTTGCGAATAACCACAAATGAGTATTTTCATCCCTGTTTATATACCTAATTTCTTGCGCAGAACCAGGCATCTTATTATTACGACCCAAATTATAAAAGAACATAAATCCACTATAAAAATAAATTCCTTCTAAAATATAATTAGCAATAACAACTCGCATAAACGAATGAACATCCTGATGATCCTGGAATTGATTATATAAATCACCTATATATTTATTCCTTTTCAATAAATGTTCATCATTTTTCCATTGATATAACACTTCTATCCTTTTTTGAGGTTCACAAATAGTATCTAACATATAACTGTAACTTTGTGAATGAACTGTTTCCTGAAATGCCTGAATAGATAAACATAAATTTATTTCATTTGCAGTGATATAAGCAGATATATTAGGTAAGTTTGCTGTTTGCATACTGTCCAAAAATACCAAAAACGAAAGTATTTTATCATAAGTTTTCCTTACGTCATCCGATAAAAGAGGATAATCTTTCACATCTACAGAAAGATTAATTTCTTCTGGCACCCAAAAATTATTCATTGCTTGTCTGTACCAACCACTAACCCACTGGTATTTCATATTGTTAAAATCATTAAGATTAGTTGTACAACCACCTATTATTCTCCTATCTCTAACCTCTATGTTACATTCTGGATTAAACATCAATTTCTTTTCTAACTTTGTAGTTATTTCCATTTACACTCTCCTATTAATTTATTAGTTATGAAGAACAACTAACACATTCTATAAGTTCCAAACTTTTACTTCTTGTATAGTATAAAGTTTTAACACCTTTTTTATACGCAAGCAAATATAAATCTAAAATCTCACGGAAAGTATAATCATTCGTTATATAAAGATTCATACTTTGTGCCTGATCTATATGTCTTTGCCTAACCGCATTTGCCTTAATAGACCAAGATTGATCTATTAAATGTGCACTTTTATAAAACCATCTAGTATGAGAAGATAAATCAGGAGCAACCCTTGGAATAACTCCATTCTTTTTTTCCTCCAGAAAATATAAATTCATCAAAGGATCAACACCAGCAGTTGTTCCCGTAAGAATACTAGTACTACCGGTTGGAGCAACAGATAATATATAAGCATTTCTTAATCCATCTTTTTTTATACTATCTTGAAGCTTTTTCCAATTTTCACTATTATAATTCCTTATCGCAAAGTATTTTCCACTTTCCCAATCACTTCCTTTAAAACAAGAATAAGAGCCTTTTTCCTTTGCTATTTCATTACTTGCACTTATTGCATAATAGTTTATTTTTTCAAACAATTTATCAACAAAAGCTAAATGTTCTTCACTTTCCCAAGAGATATTATGTTTCGCAAGCAAATGATGATAACCACTAACTCCAAGCCCTATTGCCCTATAATCTTTATTGGTAATTTTAGCATAAGGAAGAGGATAATAATTTAAATCTATTACATTATCAAGTGCTCTGACCACTGAAAATATTATATCTTTTAATTCATTTTCATCATCTACATTAATCCGTCCCAATGTTAAACTAGCAAGATTACATACAACAAATTTTCCTGCTTTCGTTGATGACACTACAATATTATCACCATCTTTTGTTGTAATTATCTCATCAATTTCTTCTATGGGAGCCATATTTTGAGCTATCTCTGTACATAAATTACTACAATAAATTATACCTTGATGTTTATTAGGATTTGCTCTATTTACAGCATCTCTATTAAAAGTAAATGGAGTTCCCGTTTCAACAGCACTTTTAATTATAAGTCTGATTATTTCTTTTATGGGAATAATTCTTTTTTCTATCCTATCATCCTCAATACAAGATTTATATTTTTCTTCCCATTCTTCACCCCAAAAATCTTCTAAATTATATCCTTTTACTGTTTTTATTTCATGAGGGCACATTAAATACCAATTTGCATTTATATCCTCATCAACCAAACGCCAAAATAAGTCGGGATAACATATAGCTGGAAATATGTCATGAGCCTTTAATCTGTCATCACCATTATTAGTCCTTATTTGTAAAAATTCTGGTAAATCTTTGTGCCAAACATCTAAATATACAGCACATGCCCCTTGTCTCATCCCTAACTGATCAACTGCAACTGCAGTATCATTAACTATCCTAATCCATCTTAATACGCCACCAGCAGCACCTTTAAATCCACGAATAGAACTTCCTTTTGCTCTGACCTTACCAAAATAAAGTCCCATTCCTCCACCATGCTTACTTACCTTAGCAAAATTATCAATACTTCTAAATATGCCATTTAAACTGTCCGGTACAGTATCGATAAAACAAGAAGAAAGTTGATGAAATGGTTTTCTTGCATTAGAAAGAGTAGGAGTCGCCATAGATACCTTTAAAAGGGAAAGCATATCATAAAAACGTTTTACCCATAAAAGTCTGTCTTTTTTTTCAGGCATAGCAAGATGCAAAGCAACACCTAAAAACATTTCTTGTATAGTTTCTAAATAATTACCTGAATGATCCTTTATCGTATAACGTTTTATAAATAAATCAAAACCTGAATAATTTATTAAATAATCCCTACTATTATCTATAAGTTTATATGCCTCTTCTATTTCATTTTTATCGTAATTATCTAAAATATAACTTCCATATAAATTACTGGATGTTAAGAATTTTAATTTATCATAAAAATCATAAATATTCTGCTTTTTCACATTAGTTTCTATTTCTGACAAAAACTTTATTCTTAAAAGCCTTGCTGCCACAAATTCCCATTTTGGGAACTTATCATCAACTAATTCTACAGCAGATTTAACAAGCATATCAAATATTTCTGATTGCTTCATATTACTTCTGACAAAAACACTAAACTTACTATATAAAGAAGATAAAGAATATTTAGATGGAAAATCTTTTTTTATTTTTAAAAGCTCTTCTTTAATCACTTCTTTATTATCAAAATATTCTACTATTCCATCTATACTATTTAAATAATTATCATCTTTTATAAAAGAAATATAACATTCTGCGACACTTGGATAACCCAAATCTATTAATGAAAATTTAACTAAATCTCGAATCTGTCTTGTTGAAATTTCACTACCAATATCAATAAATTTACTATATACCAAATCAACTAAATCAAAAACTTGAATTTCTGTTGGAAATACATCGACACCATTAAAAGCAAATTTAATACTATCAAATAATTTTTGTTTATTATAAGTTTCATTCAACCCATTCTTTTTTAAAATTTGCATATATAAACTCCTAAATACCTCCTATAGATTTAAGATTTCTAACACACTTGAAACAAGTTAACATACATTAGCAAAAATTGTAAAGAATAATTTAAAATTCTTTTACTTGCTTTTAAATCTATAATTTAATAAATTGAAAAATATTATTTTAATTTAGAAAGTAGACAAATGTATCAGGTTAAATCCGAATTTTTACAATTATTAATAGAAAGAAATTTATTTAATCAATCCAGTGATTTGGAAGGATTGGATAATCTATTGCTATCGAAAAATATTATAGGTTATTTAGGGGCTGATCCAACGGCAGATAGTCTACATATAGGGAATCTTGCATCACTTACTATGTTAAGATTATTTCAAAAAACCGGAAATAAACCTATTGTTTTAATAGGGGGAGCAACTGGGTTAATAGGTGATCCATCTGGCAGAAGTAGTGAAAGACCTATCTTAACAAAAGAAATTTTTGAAATAAATATGCAAGGTATAAAAAAATCTATGGAAAAATTCTTTAGATTCGGAAATGGAAAAACCGATGCAGTTATGGTAAATAATTATGATTGGTTTAAAGATATAAATTATATAGAATTTTTAACAAAATACGGTAGATATTTTTCTGTTAATGAAATGTT
>CAUUHH010000035.1:0-2972 GCA_963544995.1 uncultured Alphaproteobacteria bacterium
TGGTAGAGGGGGAGACTCATGTTCTTGTACTGGCAGAATTGGAGATGGAGGTTCTGGTGGTGGAGGTCAAGTTAGTACAGACATTGCTGTTATTAAAAATACGGCGAAGTACACTGCAACTTTGGGATTAGAAGGAAGCAGAGGAAGTGATGATAAACCATATATTGGAAGTGCAGATGGAGATAATGGAGGAACAGGAGGAAATAGTGAATTTAAAATTCCGGATGTGTTGACAATTACCGCACTGGGTGGTGGTGGTGGTAAAGGTGGAACTTCCAGAGGATGCCATAGATATGATGATGGAGATTCTGGATATAGCAGAGGTCCTAATAGTGGAAATGGAAAAATCAAAATAGAACAATTTGAGCTACCAGAAGCTCCAGTTTCTGATCAAGAAGCTCCAGCTTCTGATCAAAAAGAAAACAACAAAGGTAACAACAGTACAAACCAAAATTAACTTGCATAATGAGGTTTTATATAGGTTGGAATTATTGGTTGTTGTTTGAAATTGTCATCCACAATATTATAATATTTTAATATTTTAACAGGATCTATTTCCCCTTGGATTACGGATCCTGTTATATTATCTAGTTCATTTTTATTTATTATTTTTGCATTGTTTAAATCACAACTATTATCTGTTATTTTCCCAATATAATTTTCATTATTATTAAGTGGGATAGTTACATAACAAATATTTATATTTTTTTCTGTTTCATTCATTGAAATGTATATTCCAGTAAAATTATCTATTGGTATTATTTTGACTTTTGTTGCAAGTAAGACTCCCTTTACAAATGCAATGCCAAGCCTTATCCCAGTAAAGGATCCAGGCCCGGTAAGGACAATTATTTTTTGTAAATCAGATATTTTTGTACTGCCCAATAACTTACTTATTATTTTAAATAATTGTTCTGTTTGCGAAATATTTGCATCAGAATTAATTATGGATATTTCATCATTTTCATTTTGATATGCAATTTGCATAATTTTTTCAGTGGTATTTATAAAAAGACTTTTCATAATTTAATTGACCCAGTAATTATTAGTTTTATACTAGTTTATATATTTTATAAAGACAAGAGGGGAAAATGATAAATCAAACTGCAATTAATAGAAAAAAATTACCAATAACAAAAAATGAAATTAACTCATTTGCAACAACCTTGTTTGAATTTTCAAGTAATGCTGTATTAATACTGGATGCTATTGGTAAGATAGTTGATGTTAACCCTGCATTTTGTTTATTGTTAGAAAGAGACAGAGACGATTTAATAGGTAAACTGCCAGAATTTTTATTTTCTGGTCAGTTTAATGATTCATCATATAAAACTTTTATAAAAGAATTGGTAACTAATGGATATTGGTCATCGCATATATTGGGACGCAATAAAAATGGCACAGTTATACCAATAGATGTGCAATTTTCTGCAATTTATGATGAAATAGGAATGGTTAATCATTACATTGGAATATGTTCATCCATTAATTCCTATTTATCATCTGTAAATGGTTCATTTGACCCAAACAAAGATGTGTTAACAGGTCTTTTAAATTCCAATTCATTTTTTTACAGATTGGAACATTTAATAAACAAGGTTGAAAAAAATATGTCTGTTTTATCCTTGGTTTATATAAATATAGATAGTTTTAAGGATTTGGCATCAAAGGATAAATACTTGGCCGGGGATATAATTCTTAAAAACACGGCAAAAATTTTAACTGAAACTTTGGATAAATCAGATACCATTGCAAGATTGAAGGCAGATATTTTTTGCATAGTGTTAGAAGGCCTATATACCCAGGAAGAAATAGAGGCAAAAATAAACCTTATCTATGAAAATTTACGGAAACCTTATGCTGTACATCCATCAATTGAAAGAATTCAATTTAATATAGGAGTTGCAATTTTCCCTATTTCCGGAATGGATGCAAACGAAGTATTAAACAGTGCAATAAATGCATCTAAACAAGCCAAAAAAAATGGAACAGAAAGAATAATTTTCAATAAAAAATTAACTGATGTGGAATAATAATGATATTATGATTATTGAAGCAATTATTTATAAGGAGATAAAGAAATGGCAATAGATATGGCAACAATTGGTAATAAACAATATGCAATGATTCCTATGGATGAATATGAAGATATGATGGATGATTTACAGGATATGCAAGAGATAGGGGAAATCTTGGAAATACATAGACAGATGAAAACTGGAGAAATGCCGACTTATTCTGGAGAATTTATTCATAAAATGCTTTCTGGAGTAAATAAAGTAAAATTGCATAGAGAACATAAAGGTCTTACACAACAAGAATTAGCAGATAAAATAGGTAAAAGTGTAGCAATGATCAGAAAAATAGAAAATGGAGAAAGTGAAGCAAGTGTTTCTACTATGAAAGCTATTGCAAATGTTCTTGATACTGATGTGGATTCATTGATATAAAAAGTAATAAATAAAAAAAAGTTTTACTTGAAAAAAGCATCTTATAAAGATGCTTTTTTATTTTGAAATTTAGTTTATTTATTTACCGCTTTAGCAACTTGTTCAGTACCAGGATTGGCAGGAGGAGGAGTAAAATTAGGAATCTCAAACTGTTCTATAGTCATATAACCATTACCACTGTTTTTACCGTTACCCGCAGCTGAACCTGCATCACCACTCTCATATTCATGACAATAATAAGAATGTGCACCTGAACCACCATTACCACCTTCTGCTTTTATACTTATTTTATCACCTATCTTGAGGATAGAACTACCTCCCTTATCTCCGGTACCTCCACGCCTTTCCCCACCTCCATAATCATCATGACCATGATCACCTTTTTTACCAATAGTTGCAATATATTTTACTGGGTTAAAAATCACTTGTATCACCTCTTCATCGTGACCTTTTCCTCCATCCCCACCACTTTTTTTAGTACTCTGAAACCAACAATAACTATCTGAATGCCCACCTCTACCC
>CAUUHH010000036.1:0-2640 GCA_963544995.1 uncultured Alphaproteobacteria bacterium
GCGTTTCAAAAAGACAGAAAATTTATAATTACAATTTTTTATTTTGTAATTATGATTTAAAAAAACGTAATTATATTTTTTGAAGAATGTAATTACGTTTTTTTATTTGCTAACTAAATATTCTTATTCTTTAATTTTATATTTGAAAGAAGCTTAAGTTCCTTTTTGTTTAGTATCTTTAGAACTTTGTTCTAAATAGATATTTCCTAAGTCCAAAAAAATTATAACTATCCAAAAATTTAGTAGTTCACCTTTATATATATAGTATATAACTAACCCTAACAATGAAGCTAAAAGATATCCATAAGATATTTTCCCTTCGTTTATAAGATTATTCTTTATTGGTATCTTTTTTATGAATATACCTAATATAAAGCCAATGAAAATTAAAAAGACTATACTTGCTGATACTGCCAAAAGATACCAATATATATTAGACGAACTTAATATAGGTTCAAAAGCAAATAAAAGAATGAAAAATAGTATTCCTTTATTAATCCATTGCATTCTATTTAGTTTCTTATTTACCTCTTTCATTATACCTATTCTCCCAATAATTAGAGCTATATAAGCCTGTTGCAAGGCCATATTTTATACTTTGCTTTTGTCCATTTGTTAATTCTGTTGTATTTTCTATTACTTCCATATATTTTCCTATGATGAATGCTATATCATCAGTTTTTGTGCCATATTCTTCCACAATATTATTAAAAAGGGAAATAATTTTTGTAGTTATATCATTGGAAGTATTAGAAAGTTTTTGTTGTGCTTCGAAACCAACTACTTTACAACTATCTATAAATTCTTTAGAATTTAATATGAGATATTTTAATTTATCTTCTTCTGGATTACTTTGTTTTTCTCTATCAAGTGTTATTGACCCATCAAGTGTCGATAAAATAATATTATGCATTTTAGCTATCCGTAGAGATTTTTCATCTAATCTTGATTTTCTAACGATTTCTGAAGCAATATTTATTTTTTTATTTGCATCTTCATTTTTTAGAATTATTGCATTCTCATTTATGAAGAAATCCTTTGTTACTAGGATTTTACATGCATCTTTAATTTTTTCAAAATCATCATAGTTGTTATTTGATGCTCTTGTTGGAGCTTTTTGATATGAAGCCCATGCACCTCCAATAAGTGCTCCTAATGCTGCGAACCCGCAACCAACCAAATGAGGTGCACCAATACCAATACCAGCTTTTGAACCAAATCTAAGACCCATTTTTCCGCCCTTCCAAGCTCCAACTAAATCTGCACAAACCACTTCTAATTTTTCTTTTTTAGTCCATCCATGAGGTCCTCTTGATACTGTATTTACTGTAGATAATAACTCTTGATTAATTTTTTCTAAGTCAGTTATTACTTTTGCTTTTTGAATTTTGCCATTCTCTTTTTCAATGTTAATTTCATTTGAACAAGATAGTAAAAAGCAAGTTATTGCTATTGAGCAAAACATTGCGAATGTTGATTTTTTTTTTCATGTAATTTAAAAATAATTAAGTTATAACTATGTTGACAGTTGCAAAGATAAATATTTTTTATCTATGGATCTATTTTTTTTTATTTTTTATATATATATTAATTGTATTTTAGAAAAATGATAGTAAATCGTCTCTTTTTGTTTTTTACAGGAAGTTTAAGATATGACTACGTTTTTTTTAAATTCTTTTGAAAACATATAAAAATTCCCAATCATTGTAATGCTAAGAGTATACGCTTTTCCTTTAATAGAAGTGTAATTCGTATTTTCATTTATCGTTACTATATACAATATTGGGATTTATAGATTGTAGATTCCTTATGAAACCATTTTTGTCTTTTGGTGAAATAATAAGAGGTGTTTTTTGTTGGATGAAATATATTGCTATTCGATCTAGCGAGGCTGCCGGTGCAGCAAGAATAGAATTTGTGTCTTTTATTTTTCTTATTTGATTTATTTCATAATTGGTGGTTGATAACATACCGCATTTAACAGAGAGGATGTTATTATGGATAGTATAGCGGATATCAAAAAGAGAGAAAAGAGCAAAAAAGAGAATTAATGCTACAATTGTCACTACAATCCACGAAAAATCGTATACTAATACGGGTATTATAGGAATTACAGTGAATCCTATAATGGCACATATTAGCCAAATTGCAATTTTTGTTTTATAAACTTTTTCCATCCCGTTCAATAATTATATGGTCATATTAAATCAATCTGCATTTTTTGTTAGTTGATAACATAGTTAGTTTTTTGTAATTTTACAGTCTTGATCGTTCAGACACTCCAGCATTACTTCCATTATATCTATTTTTCTGTAAGTTAAATTCATATGAAACTGATAATATAATTCCGTTTATTCCGCGATAGGAGTTTCGTATTAAATCGATATTTACAAATTGAAGATTTATTATGTAAGGTTTTAAAACGGTGTTTCCCAGAAGCATATTCTAATGGAGAATAATATTCTACGTTAGATCTAAGTTCTTGATAGTTTGGTCTACGTATTTTCTTTATTTTATAGCTAAAGCATTATTTTTCTTTTTAGCCATTTTGCAAAAATAGGGTCGGTTATAACCAATTCTGTGTTTTGTTTTTCTATTAAGTCGCGTTCTAAGAGAGCTGTTTTCAGTCGAGTTATATTC
>CAUUHH010000037.1:0-2631 GCA_963544995.1 uncultured Alphaproteobacteria bacterium
CCAAATCTTCGTGGTCTTGTAAAAAGTGTTACAGGAGCTCTGTTTATCAATAATTCTTCTATTAACATCGTTTTATCTACATAATAATAATCTTCGTTTATTATTCTTTCAAAGTCTTCAATCCCCACAGGAACAACTTTTTTTTTCATAAAATCAAGCCCTCTTTTATTTTTTTATAACTTTCAATATATTTAATTATACCACAACTTGATATTTGAAATAAAGCTATTTTAAACACTTCGATTTCTTTTAAAATTACAAAAATTCAAAAGTAAAATCTTGTTTTGTATTGTAAAATCACAACTTTTATAACACAAATAAAATATCCTAGTTTATTGAGGTTTTTAGGCTTCTTTTTTAAAAATAAAAACATTTTAAAATGTTGCAATTCTAGTCTATATGTAACAAATATGTAACAAAACACACCATATGTTGTGCTTTTCTGATATACTTTTACCACAACATATAGTGCTAAATAATTCTATTTTTTCTTATTTAAATTTTTCATTTTTTTGTTATAATAATACAGTATCAAAAGTGATACTATAGAACTTATCAAAACAATTAAAAGGTTTTCTATCAGTGTTTTATCTCTCAACTGCTCTATCAGTGGTATTCTCTGCCATTTATTTTCTGATATTAATTTCTCAATATTTCTTTTGTATTGCCAATCTCTGTACGCCATAGAGAAAATTGAACTTATTGTGTAAAACAATATGAGATTAAGGATTCCCTTGTCTGCGTAATTTATTTCTTTACTTTTTTGAAAATCTTTATGCCTCTTATTTTTGAAAATTACATCTCTAATCGTTCTTCTTTCTCGAATCATTGTTATTTTCACCACCTACCAATTTATCTATAAAACGATCGATTGCTTTAGGTAATTTGTCTTCCAGTATTTCTATTAATAATTCAACGAAATATCCTGCAAATATAATCAATATCATTACAACTAAATGCAACGAGGGTATTTTTTTATACACGCCCAAATATGTTAAAACATATAACGCTAACGCCATTGCCCCATATAAAATCCTTAATATGAATGGACTAATATCTAAATGATTATTAGCTCTATATAGTAAATTACCTAATGTTCCTAAAACTAGACCGTAAACTATAAATATAATATCTTTGATGTACTCTTCCATTATTGCTCCTTTAAAATATATTTGGATTTTCCTTTTTTTCAACATCAAACACTCTTTGAATTAATGTTTTTATATCAAATTCTTGTGATAAAATTTCAATCCCTTGTTCTAAAATTTCTTCACCGATTTCTTCTGCAAAATTAGGTATAAACTTTCTATCTATTTCTTTTTCTTTTTTTATATAAATCCTTAATTTTTCCCAGAATCTATCAGATACTTCATCAAGTTTATCAATTCCTTTTTTAGCTTTTTCTGTAAATTCTACTTTGTAAATTCCCTTTAAGATTAATTCTTTTACTTTATTTAAAATGTAAACTTTTGCTATCGTATTCATCCCTTTTCCTCCTATTTTAATTCAATGTGTGGGTAATCTTTGAATTTTCTCCAATCTCCACCCCACTCAATATTTATTTTCAATTCTTCTGCAATCTTTTTTAAATGTTCTGCAACTTCTTTATATTTTTTATTGTTATCCCAATCAATGTTTCCTGGAATGGATGGGTCATAAATTGCAAAGTCAACAGCATGTCCATATCCATCACTTTTAGCTTGGTGATTTGACTTATGCTTATACCCATCACAATTTGTTACAATTTTTCCAGGCTTTGTCCGTCCTTGGCTATATAACTCTCTTTGATATTCCACTGTTCTCAATCCTTGTACTATCATAAAGTCATGAGGACTGCTAGATATCGCCCTCTTAAATAATTCTGAAAGTTTCGGATGAACTCCTTCTAATCTTTTTAAACTTAATTTACTTAATGTATACATCTACATCACTTCCTTTTCTTTTATTAATTCCATATTTTTTAAATACTTAAACAATTTAGATGGATTGAACTGATAGCCAACCCTATCCTTTAATGATTTACCTTTATAACTCAACGTAAATTGTAAAGCATAATCTATTGCATTTAAACAAAACTCACTGCAAAAATATCTATCGTCATCTTGTACTTTATCAGCATAGAAAAATTGCCCTAATATTCCAAGATAATCATAACCTTTACCTTGTGCTGTTTTAAAAAATTCTATGACATCTTTAGCTTCTATGTTGTTGGATAGCTCATAAATATCCATGTTTTTTTGATATTCAAATTTTCTTGTTCTAACTCCTCCAGGATTAGATAAAAATACTTGATTATTGTAAATAAATTCGGCGTGTGAATATCTTCCAAGTGTCCACAACGCTATTAAATGTCCTACAAGATGTCTAGGTTTGTGGAAACATATATATAGTTTGTCTTTTTCTAATTCCATAATTTCTCCCTCTACATATTTTTATATGCTTTTTCATATTTTTCTTTCGAATCATATTTTTTCAATTCCTCGTCAGTTAGATTTTCCAAATTGTGTGTTAGCAATGTTTCAGTACCCATGGCTTTTGTTGTTTGTGACTGCATTATATTCGCCATTTTCATCATGTCCTGCAATGTTAAATTAACATACTTTTCACTGTTATCTTTTGTATAAAATTTCC
>CAUUHH010000038.1:0-2508 GCA_963544995.1 uncultured Alphaproteobacteria bacterium
TCCAAACCCAGAAAGACTTCTTCCAATTAAATCACTTAAAGTTAAATTTTCAGATCTTTCTGCAACATAAGCCTGAGCAAGTCCACTTTCTTTGGCAATTTTTATAAGTAATTCATTATCATATACGTTAATTCCAAGTTTTTCACCTACCATTTTAGCTATTGTTCTTCCACCACTACCAAATTCACGCCCAATTGTTATAATTCTATTCATCATTTTACCTCTTTAATAATTAAATGTTATAATCTTTATTTTCTTGCAATTCTTTCATTAACTCCTCATCAATAGGTATATCTTCTTCATAAACACTTTTAATAAGCCTTTCTAATGGAATAATTTCAACCGACAATACAAGTCCCTTAGGTAAAATCATTCTAAAAGTTTTTAATTTTATTAAAAATTCATCTACTTTTTTATCTCCTAATGGGAATGTTACTAAGGCATCTGAACCAGGCCAAACTTTTGTTTGTTGATGTTTTATTGATTTATCAATGGCTCTTTTAACATTGTCTTCAATAGTATAATAATAAATTCCTATTTTTTCAAAAAATTTTTCTAATAATCTAACTTGAGTATCATTAATATGTAATATTACTAATTTTAAATTTTTACTTTCGGTGTCATTCATATTTTTAATTTTAATCATGATTTAGCTCCTTTTCTTTTAGATTTACGAGAAATAATTTTTAATTTAGTTATTAATTTTGTAGTAAAATCATCAACCACAGAATATAAAACTGGAATCAACACTAATGTTAGAATTGTTGAGAACGACAATCCAAATATTACTGTGATAGCCATTCCTCTATAAAATTCTGAACCTTCACCTAAACCTAATGCCATAGGCATCATACCAAATACAGTTGTCATTGTTGTCATAAGTATAGGTCTTAATCTTGTTTCACAAGAATACATAATAGAATATTCTTTATCATGTCCTCTTATTCGCATTGTTTTAATAAAATCTATAAGTACAATGGCATTATTAACAACAACTCCTGCTAGAAGAATTACTCCTATCATAACCATTATATCTATTGATTGCCCTGTAACTACAAGTCCCCAAATAACTCCAATTAATGCTAATGGAATAGAACCTATTATTATAATTGGCATTATAAAACTTTCAAATTGTGAAGCAAGCAGTGCATAGATTAAGAAAATAGAAATAGACAATGCAAATGATAATTGACTCATAGTCTTTTGCATAT
Organism: uncultured Alphaproteobacteria bacterium; assembly: GCA_963544995.1. Taxonomy (GTDB): domain Bacteria; phylum Pseudomonadota; class Alphaproteobacteria; order Rs-D84; family CACZYB01; genus CACZYB01. The sequence goes on from CAUUHH010000038.1 coordinate 1,212, forward strand.
TTTCAGTTTGTCCACCCCAACTATATGAAATAGATGATGGAGGATTTAAACTATTAAATTCTTCTATCATTTTTTGTTGTATAGCACCTAGTCCAACTCCACCATCGTTGGCAGAAATAGTAACAGTATATATACCATTTTTCTTATTTATTTTAGAAGTTCCCTCTGCATATTGTATAGTCGCAACATCAGATAATTTTACAAATTTATTATCTCCAACCTTAATATTTAAAGATTGTAAAATATTTACATCATTTCTCTTATCCTTAGGCAATCTTATCAATACATCTATTTCTTCACTATCAGTTTTTAAAGTTGCAGTATTAGCTTTATCTCCTCCTAACATATAATAACTCAATGTTTGAGCAACAACAGTAGGATTAATACCGTAACTTGTTATTTTATCTCTATCAATATTTATTCTTAATTCTATAATTCCTGGATCAAGTGTTGAGGACAAGTCAACAATTCCATTATAATTTTGTAATTTTTTAAGAATCTGTTTACCAAATTGTTTAATTTCATCTTGGTTCATACCCTGTATTAAAAATTCAGCATCTTTTGTAGATCTTCCACCTGAAAATTGGTTAGATAGTGATATTCTTGCATCCAATACATTCTTAGCTTGTTTTCTGATATCATTCATAATATCAAATATACTTTCTTTTCTTGTACCTTTTTTTCCAACATCTGCATTTATAGAAATATTAGATGTACTTACAAGCATTAAATAACTTTGAGTATAAGAATCATTTTTTACAATATTTTCCAATTCTTTTGCAATTCTTTTTGCTTTTTCTATATCTGTACCATTTTGTAATTCAGCCATCAATGAATACTTTCCTTCATCTTGTTTAGGCATAAATTCAAATTTTAATAGCTTTGGTCCTACAAAGATACTAAAGAAAAATAGAAATACCATAATAAAAATTGTTTTTCCTTTATGTGCATAAGCCCAGTGAATAATCTTTAAATATCTTGCTTTTACTTTTTTAAACAATCTTCCATCTTCAGTTTTCATAGATTTTCTATTTAAAAATCTACTAGCCAACATCGGTATCATAGTTATTGCTACAATTATTGCTGCTAAGTTTGAAAATATAATTGCATAAGACATATCTCTAAAAAATTCTCTAGCCATACCTGGAATAAATAATATAGGTATAAAAACTACCATTGTAGTTAATGCAGAAGCTATAACTGAGAATGTGACTTCTTCTGTCCCATTTTCAGCAGCCTCTAAAACAGGAGAATTTAATTCTGTGATATGTCTATAAATATTATCCACAACAACAAC